>CAYGTG010000805.1:0-4331 GCA_964352485.1 uncultured Nannocystaceae bacterium
GGAAGGTATGTAGGAAGCGAGGGTAGCGTGGGATAGTTTTTTCAGAAGCATGTCAGGTCTCCAGTTGAACCGTAGGCCGAGCGAACGGCGGTGCCGTAGCTTGGACGCCGGATAATGATGGTGATTCAGGTCGGCGTAAAGCCCAGGCTGAGTCTCAGATCTAGCACATCGCTGCGGCCGCACGCCGAGGCCTGCGATGCCCGCGTCAGGCTCCCGAAACTGCCCTAGGAGCGCTTTTGTTGTTTGGCAGGTAGAGTCGGGGTGTGAGCGACACGATCGCGATCCGCGGACTCCAGGTCGATTGCATCATCGGGGTTCACCCCCACGAACGCGATGAGCCACAGCCCTTGGCAGTCGACCTCGAGCTTGGGCTGGACCTGCGCAAGCCCGGACGAACCGGCCGCATCGCCGACACCTGCGACTACGCACAGGTCGCGGCGGAGGTCGCCGCGATGCTCAAGTTTCGGCGCTACCAGCTGCTCGAAGCGGCTTCAGAGGAGATCTGCGCCATGCTGCTCGGCCTCCACCCCGAGGTGGAGACCGCGTCGCTGCGCCTGAACAAGCCACAGGCACTCACGGGCCTCGCGGATGCCGCGGTGGTCGGGGTTCGGCGCACACGGACCGACTACCCGCGGCGCTTTGAGACCAGCAAGTTCGGTCAGGTGGAAATCCTGCTCGAGACCCGGGAGGCGGGCTTGTACTTGCTCCATGTCGAATCCGGTCGGGCGATCCCGCCCCATCATCATCAAGTGATGCGAGAGCTCGAATGGATCGTCGCCGGCGAGCTGTGGTGGGCCGGGGCGCAACTCCCGGTCCACGCCGTGCGCGAGTGGCCGTTGGGTCATGTCCACGGGTACGACAACCGGAGCGGCCAGCGGGCGACCGTCTTTTGCTGCGATACCCCCCCGTTCATCCCGGACGACGAAATCGAGGTCTCGGCGTGAGGGCGTTTGTCACGGGAGCTTCGCGCGGGATCGGTCGGGCATTGGTCGAACGACTTCTGGCCGATGGCATGGAGGTGGTGGGCATCCACCGCCGGGAGTCCGACGCCAGCCGAGGCCTCCTGGCTGCAACCGGTGACGCGCCGCTGACGCTGCTGAGGACCGATCTGGATGACCCCGCGGCAGTCTCCAGGCTGCTCGCGAAGATCGAGGAAGAGATTGGGGCGTTCGATGCAGTTGCGCTCAACGCTGGCGTTGCGATGCGCCGAGGCTTCGCAGAAGGCAGCGCGACCGACGACCCTCTCCTGCTCCAGCTTCGCGCTGACCTCGAAGCTCCGCTGGTGCTGCTGCGGGGGCTCCTGCAGCGCGACCTCCTGACCGAGCAAGGATCGGTCGTGTTCACCAGTTCGAACCTGTCCCGCCATGGGCTCCCCGGGAAGGTCGCCTACTCCGCAGCCAAGGGAGGGATCGAGGCAGCCGTTCGTGGACTGGCGCATGAACTCGGGCCTCGCGGCATCCGGGTGAACGCCGTCGCCCCCGGGCTGCTGCGGACCGACATGACCGCGGATGTGGGGGACGAGGGCTTTGAAGCCTACGCGCAAACCGTACCGCTGCGGCGCGTCGGCGAACCATCAGAGGTCGCCGATGTGATTGGCTTCCTGCTCAGCAAGGGCGCCCGGTACGTCACCGGGCAAACGCTCGACGTGGACGGCGGCTGGGGAGCCTGAGCACCGTCCCTATCCGGCGCACAGACTCAAGTCGCCAGGGGGTTCGGCCGAAGCCCCGCAAGACGTGTCTGCCGCCGCCCATCTCCCAGCTGTGGACGTTGCACATCCGCGCACTCTGCAGCCAAACCCGGCCGACCTCGGAGCCGCGACGGCTGTACGGCCGGCGGAGGCGTGTCTGGTTCTCGTCGTCGGGGGCTCGTCTTCACACGCCAGCGAAGTCCAAGACATGTTGTCGCAGATCGGGCCGTATGGCGTGTCGGTCGAACATTATGCGCACTCCACCGAGGCGCTTGCCCGTCTGTCTTCGGGCGGCGTCGCGGCGGTCCTCGCGTTTGACGACTACGTCGGAGCGAGCGTGCAGCGCGGCGTCCTGGACCGGAACATCCTCGCTCCCTTCATCGTCCTGCAGGAACTCACATCGGACGACCCGGTCGGCGACCGCGTCCGGCTGCGAGAGTCCGGCGCTGCCGAGTGCCTCGCGTTCTCCGAGCTTTCACCGTCGGTTCTGCGGGTTGCGGTTCTTGGCAGCATCGAGACCCATCGAGGCATCACGCAGATGCAGGGCGCCGACGTCTCGAGCGTGCTCGACCCAGACACCGGGTTGTTCACGACGTTGGCCATGCGACGACGACTGGCGGCGGCGATCCAGCGCAGTGAGTTCGAGCCCAACTATCGGTACGCGATGCTCTACGTCGATACGGGCGCCATCCAGACATCCAGCCTCCTGTCCGAGACCGACGTCGACGCCCTGAGAACCCGAGTCGGACTTCGGCTCGCCCACATCGCAAACGACTACGTCGCTGCGCCCATCGGTGAGACCGGGTACGTCGTTCTCTTTCGCGGTTTTCGCGAGGGGGAGGATCTGGACGCCGCGGATGCGGTCCGCCGCGAGCTCCAACGCCCCTACTGCCAGGACGATGACGAACTCTATCTCGACCTGGGGTTCGGCCTCGCGCGAGGCCGGGGCCGGGACGCGAACGCCCAGGCGGCGATCGAGCGCGCCCGGGGAGAGGTCGTCATTCCACGCGTGCCAACCCTGAACGTTCAACCGGAAACCGGAAGCCGGCCACCACCGATGGATGTCCTTGCCTCCGACCTATCCGCGGCGCTTCAAAACGAAGAGTTCTCCGTCACGTACCAACCGATCGTCGACATTCAAAGCGAGCGTCCCTTCGGCTTCGAGGCGCTCATTCGATGGCGTCATCCCGACGGTGAAGAGCGACCCGCCGCCGACTTCATCAACGCAGCCAACGACAGCGAGCTCATCGTCCCGATCGGGTACTGGTGCGTCGAGGCAGCGATGCGCCAGATGGCGGACTGGCACGCTGAGTTCGAGCACCTTCCCGACCTGTGCATCTCCATGAACCTCTCTGCCCCCCAAGTGCTCGACCCTCTGTTCGTCGAGCGGGTGCGATCGGTCTTGATGACCACGGGGCTCAAAGCATCGGCGGTCCGCTTCGAGATCGAAGCGGGAACGATTGCAGACCACAACGCGGAAGCACGAGCGCTGGTCGAAGGCCTCGTTGCGGCGGGCAGCAAGGTCTGGGTGGAGGACTACGGCTTGAGCGATTGCACCGTGGACGACCTGCGCGGGTTCCCGCTCGACGGGTTCAAGATCGACCGCCGGTTCGTGTCGAGAATCGACGGCACCGAGATGACCTCGGGGCGCATCCGTCACATCATGACCGCTGCCAGCGCGCTGGGACTCCGCACGCTGGGCGAGGGGATCGAGAATCAGCTAGAGGCCAACGTGCTTCGATGGTTGGGATGCCAGCTCGGACAGGGCTACCTCTACGACCGGCCGCTCTCGGTCGCCGAGGTCTATGGCTACTTGGCGGATGCCTGAATCCCATTGCGGTCGGCGTCGCGCGAGCAGTTCGGCTCGAGCGCGCGGTCGTGGGCAGCCAGGCTCATCGGTCACGAGGACTTGTCGTCGGGAAGCACGTGCGCCCGGAGCTCGCGGGCCCACGTCTCGAGCCCGCTGATCGTGCTCTTGAGGATCCGATCGTCGTCTGAGAGGATCTTGAGCTGCTCCTCGAGCAGCTGCTTGGCGCGACGGATGCGCCCGCGGACCGTGCCCTCGGGAATCGCGAGGACCTCACCGAGATCCTTCGCAGTCATCTCCTCCCAATAGTAGAGCTCCAGCACGACCTGGTGCTCCACCGGAATTCGCCGCAGGGCTTGAAGGGTCAACGTCTGCTCCTTGCGCTTGGCAACGAGCACGGTCGGGCTCAGTCCGAGATCGTGAATGCTGGTGACGCCGAGGTCGAAGCGGTCGTTGTCCCGCCGTCGCTTGCGCAAAGAGGAGCGCAGCACGTTGTGTGCGACTCCGAAGAGATAGGTACGAAAGGAGGACTGGCCGCGGAACCGCTCTTTGCCCTCGACGCACGCGGTAAACGTGCGCTGCACCATGTCGTCGACGTCGCGATCGGTCTTGTTCGCGAAGAAGCGGCAAATGCTGTCGAAGTGGCGTTCGAACAGCTCGCTACCGCTCTCGCGGTCGCCGCCGCGCCAGGCTTCGAGCAGCTCCATGTCCGTGGCCACGAGCCCACAGTAGCAGCCGCTTTGCGTGCTCGGGCCCGGCCGGTGCATGATCGCCCGCAGATGCCCGACACTCCGCCCGACGGCCAGCCCTCTCGCGATGGCGAGGGTGGGATGGGAC
>CAYGTG010000806.1:0-4324 GCA_964352485.1 uncultured Nannocystaceae bacterium
GTCGATGCCATCGCACCACACGCGATGTCGTCGAGTTCCGGCATCGACTCGCTTCCAGCGATCGGCCCGTCGTTTCGTGCCGGCGGGTTCATCGGCGAGCCCCGGGAGCTGCTGGTCGGGGCCGAGCTGGCGTGGGCCACGACGCCCACCCAAGCCAACCGAGGACATCGACTCTCGTCGCTGCAGTTCTTGTTGCTGACCGAATGGGCACGCGCGGTCCGGGCCGACAAGCGACTCGAGCTTGGCGTCAGCGCCACCGCCGGTCTGGGCGGTCAAACCCTGGCCCACAACGGCCCGAGTCCCGCGACGTGTCCGGTCCGACACTCCGGGGTCATCAGCACTCGCGGCGGCTTGTTCCTCGGCGGGCGATTCCTGCTGCGCGCGACGTTTGGCGCCCGCCGGCAGCATGCTCTCGCGGTCCGCACTGGCCCCACCCTCGCGGCCATGGGTGGCGGGACCAAGGACTCGGACTGCGCACCAGACGACCCTCATCCTTTTGCGGGCTACGACGTCCGCGGCGCGAGCTTGCAGCTGCGCAGCGAGCTCGGCTACGCGTTTCGGTGGTGAGTCTCAGGACGGGTCTTCGAGCAACTCGGCCTGCACGACCACAGGCTCGGCTCCCTGCCCGCCCTCGACCCGAATCGTCCGCTGCACCGGGAACCGGCCCGGCTTGCGGACCTCGAGTCTATGCACGCCGGGCGCCAGCACGAGCGGGTCGGCCCCCGCCGCGGTCAGCGAACCGACCTGGCCGACATAATTACCGTCCACGTAGACGTCGGCGTCGGTGTCGGCATCGGGCACCTCGATCGCCAGCGGCGCTCCCGTCCCTGGGGCAGGACGGCACGCGCCGAGCAGCACGGCACAAGCGAGGGCGATGGATGAAGCGCGAGGCATCGGTGCGCTCGATGGTGATGGAAAACGGCCTGCGGCTCAACAGTCCCGCCGTGGTTCTTGTCCGCCGGCGCGCCGGGCTCGACATCTCAACGAAGTCGAACCGACAGCGTCCGCGCATCGTGAACGCTGACGACCGTGACCTCGAAGTCAGGCAGGCCCAGGGCTTCCAGACGCCGGGCGATGTCCTGCGCCGACGCCTTCGAGACCAGCTCGATGAGGACCGACCCATCGGGATCGATGCCCACGAGGTTGGCTTTGCGCACGCCCGAGACCCGGTCCGCCAACGCGCGCTGCAGGCGACGTACCCGAGACGCCGGATGTGGAGACTCCACCCGGAGCACGACGCCACCTGGATCTCCCATGATCTCGGCGGCCAGCGCGTCGGCTACGGCGCCTGCACCACGTTCGCGAGCGCTGAGCTCATCGACGCCGAACGCGGCCTCGTCGGACTTCAACAGCAGGCGACCGGCGGCCTTCGCTTCGACTCGAACCCGCACGGCCTTCAGCAGCGTATTGGGCACCGGCCCCAACGATTCACATTCGAGGACCACGGCGACCGGCACAGAGCTGCCGACCTGGGCTTTGGCCACGCCAAGTCGCACGAGATCATCAGCGACCTGCTCGGCTTCCACCGTGCAGCCGCGGCCGGCCGAACGCTCTCCAAGATGGAAGCGAACCTTCGCCGGCGAGGGTGCGGCCGCCGGAGCGACGAACTTGGCGAGCCGGGCCAGGTCGATCTCCACCTCGAGTTCGACCCGAACGCCCTGCGGATCCACTTGCTCTGAGACGATCCGATAGGCACCGGTCCAGCGGGTTCCCTCTCGCTGGACCGATTTCTTCGCGTCCTTGTCGACGCGGCCCTCCAGACCGTCCATGGCGGCTTGCAAAGCCGCCAGCCGGGCGCGCCGGATCGCCCGCGCTCGAAGCGTGGTGGAGCTTGGCGCCTGTTTCCATTCGGAAACCTTGGCGGCCCCGGAACCTCGGACTCCCGCAGCGCGGGCGGCGGACGTGGTGAGGCCCAGCGTCGCGAATGCGAGCCCAGCGAATGCGAGCCCCATGAAGTAGCGTCGAAAGCGCGATCCTGCCCGCACCGGGAGAGCGTAGCAGTCCCCCAAGGCGGGCGGTTGTACGCCTGCGATCCACCGTGAGCGGCCCAGCATTCTTGGGGGTAGCCAGCGCGACGCCTGTGGGCTACACGCGCCTGCATGCGCCCCCCGTTCGTCGGCCACCGACGCTACAGCATCACGCACCGCGCTGTTCAGCGGCTCCGCGAGCTGGTGCCCACGCGGCCCGAAGAAGACGACGAAGCGCTGCGCGACCGCCTGGATGTCGCCCTGGGAGACGCCGAAGATGGCGGTCGGGCCGTCCGCACCCTCGATGCGATGCTCGGCGAGCCGCAGACCCTGATCCCCGTGGCCGAGTTCGGCGAGACGCTGTACGCCATCATCAAGGAGGACACCGTCGTGACCGTCCTTCCCAAGGGCCACGGCGAGGAGATCCTCCAGCGCGGTCAGGCGATGGAGGAGCGCGTCGCCTCGGGTCGGGTCCAGGTTCACCCGCGCCCACCGGAGCGCTTCGAGCCCAGCGCGCGGCGACGCTGGCACAAGGAGCCGCCACCGGTCGTCGTCGAGCGCGTCGGGCGTGCCGAGCTCCGGCCCTCCGCACCGAGCATCACGGAACCGGCCGCCGCCCATGCCGACCTCGGCGCCAGCGGGTCCCCGGCCTCGAACGACGCGTCAGGCCTCGTGTTTCGCCTTCCCGAGCCGCCCCCGAGCGACAGCCCCGTTGCAAGCGCACTGCGCCTTGCCCTGGACCAGGGCCGCCGCCGTGCCGCCGTGCTCGCCCTGCGCGAAGCGATCCACGCCTCCAGCCCCGACGATGCGCTCGGCCCCCTGTGGAACGCGGTCGCCCAGCAAGGCCTGCCGCGAACGATGACCGTGGGGGATCTCATCGAAGCGACCCACGCAGCCCGCAAGTGAGTCGGATTTCCGGCGCCTTGGGGGCCTGTGGTACCCCAGAGATCGGATGGGCCTCGGACCGCAGCGGATCCTCGGCATCGACCCCGGCACATTGTGCGTCGGGTACGGGGTGATCGAGACCCATGCAGAACGCGGCGGCGCGTTCGAGTACCTCGAGTGCGGGGTCCTACGCCCGTGCAAGACGCTTGCGGTTCCGGTTCGAATCGCCGAGATCGCGGTGGGGTTGACGGAAATCATCGACGAGCTGCAGCCGACCGCCATCGCCCTCGAAAAGGCGTACTACGGAAAGAACGCCGCCAGCGCGCTCAAGCTGGGACAAGCCCGCGGGGCGATCTTGTTGCTGGGCGCCCAGCACCAGCTGCCCACCTTCGAGTACGCCCCCTCGACGATCAAGCAGCAGGTCGTCGGCCATGGACGCGCCACGAAGGCCCAGGTCCAAGCTCGGGTGCAGATGTTGTTCCGGCTGCGCAAGACGCCGTCGAGCGACGCTGCAGATGCACTGGCCATCGCGCTCTGTCACGGGCACAGTGCACCGGCTCGGCTCCAAGGCGTGGATGCCGGCGCTCAGACCCGGACCTTGTCATGATCGGACACCTTCGCGGCAACGTTCTCGTACGCGACGCACTGACGGGCACCATCGTGCTGGACGTCGGTGGCGTCGGCTATCAGCTGATCGTCTCGTGGCAGACCTTCGCGGACGTGCCCGGCCACGGCGAGGAGTGCTCCCTATGGGTGCACACGCATGTCCGAGAGGACGCGCTGGCGCTCTATGGTTTCAACCTGCCCGAAGAGCGGCGGATGTTTCAGCTGCTCACCTCCGTCCCGCAGGTCGGACCCAAAAACGCCGTGGCGGTGTTGGGTGGGTTCCCGCTGATCGAACTGCTCGAGGCGATCGCCGCGGGCGAACAAGCCACGCTTCAGCGCATTCCCGGGGTTGGCAAGCGGACCGCCGAACGCATCATCCTCGACCTCCGAGAGAAGGTCGAACCGTTGGCGGCAGCTTTGGGCATCGCTGGCGCCGAGGGCGCGGATGCTCCGCAGAGCATGCCCGCGGAGGCGCTCGACGATGAAGCGCGTGCCGTGCTGGTCAACCTGGGCTGGAAGCCGAAGGTCGTCGATGCCGCGCTCGCCAAGGCGCACGACAGCGATCCACCGCCTGAGGACCTCGATGGCCTCGTGCGACGCACCCTCGCGGTCTTGATGGGGCGCTAGCGGCCAACACGTGCAGCCAGCCGACGATCCATTGACAAAGATTGAACAACTTCTAGACATCGGGCGGAGATTCGTCCCATGTACAAGTTGTTCGCGCTCACCCTCCCCGCCCTCGTCGCCTTCACCGGCTGCGCTCAAAAAGACATGAGCGCGCCCGCCACCCCCGCAGCGGAGACACCCGCGGCTGCCGAGGCGGACGCCTCCGACCTCGCAGATGCGCCGCGGGGGCTACTCAAAGT
>CAYGTG010000807.1:0-4322 GCA_964352485.1 uncultured Nannocystaceae bacterium
GTTCAGCATCACGGCTGCGGGGGCGGGTGGTGGCATCCCACTTCCGACCGGATGGACCGGCTTCGCAGTTCTCGCCGCCACGGCCGTTGTGCTCTTTGGCGGTTCTCGCGTGTGGGACAGACCGGGCTTCGAGGCGTTTCGCGGCCGACGTCCATGGGCACTCCCCGCGCTCGGCGTGCTCTTGTTGCCCATCGGCTTCGTCATGGCTATCGCACTGATGCATTGAGTTTTTGGGCAGGAGCGATTCCCTGTCCTTGGGATGCAAGTTGGCGGCCGAGTCACCGGCGCATCTGGGCCACGTACGGAAGACCCGGGGCTAGGCCGGGGTGGTCAGTTTTACAGTTTCCAGCCGCGCACTCCCTGTGCAACGATGGCGTCGTGGGCAGGTTGCCGACTGCGGCCGTGCTGAGCCTCGCGTTGGGTTGCGGACCCGCGGTGGCGCTCCCGGATGCACAGGGGTCCACCTCCCGGTCAACATCGGAGGCCGACGCTGCGGGGATGGCCGTCAGCGGGGCTACGCCACTCCCTCCATCGACAAGCACAGCGCCCGAGTCCACGACATCTGCAACCAGCGCCGCGGGTACGACGACGGGTTGCGAGGACGGAGAGGCGCGCGCGTGCCAGTGCCCGACCGGTGCGGCCGGGCAACAGCTGTGTGGATCCAGCGGAGCGTTCGAGCCCTGCGAATGCTGGTCGGACGGGACGACGTCGTGGGACGAGTCGACTGGGTCTTCCTCCCGCGGTGACCCTCCGGGTCTTCCCGTGATTCCGGACCTGCCCCCTGGCGAAACCTGCTTGCCCGAAGACCTGCCCTGCGAAGGTTTCTTCGAGCTTTCGACGGACGCCCAGGTGGAGTCCGTCGGCACGTGCAGTGTCATCTTGGGCACGCTGATCATCGTGGGGGAGGTGACAACGGTGGAGCCACTGAGTTGTCTTCGTGAAGTGTCCGAGTCGTTTGTGATCGAGTTCGCGCCCCTGCAGTCGACTGCGGGGCTCGAGGCCTTGGAGGTGGTTGATGTCTTCGGGGCCGTGGGCTCGCCTCTGACGTCCTTTGGGACGCCGAACCTCCAGCAGGCCAGAGTTCTCTTCGCCGAGCAGAATAAGCAGCTCACATCGCTCGACTTCCCCAGTCTCACAACGATCTCCGAAGCCCTGGCCATCAACTTCAACCCGCTGCTGCCCTCCTGCGACGTCGAAGCACTCTACGAGCAGACCTCGCCGCCCGAGCTCCTGTGCGAGAACAACTTGCTCGACGCGTGCGGGGACCTTTGTCCTGGATGACTCGTAGAGTCCGCTGGGTTGCCCGGCTCGTTCGCTGTCGGCAGTTCCTTCGCGCCCGACCTCAGATCCGCGCACGGACTGCGTCCCAACTTTCTCCGTGCTGCGCTATCTCGTGCATGGAGCTTATGAAGAACGTCATCGTCCCAGTCCTATCCGTGTGCGTTCTGTCCGCCGGGTGTGCCAAGAAGACTGCTGACGCGCCAGTGGAGGCGCCCATGACCGCTGCCCCCGCCGAACCCGCCGACAGCAACGAATACCCCGACAAGGATCCCAACAAAGCGTCCATCGTCGTCGACCCGAAGATCGCCGAGATGTGCGAGGTCACCACCGCCAACTTCGACTTCGATTCGTCGGCCCTCGGCTCCGACGCGCAGGCGGCCCTCGACGCTCTGGGCACTTGCTTCACGACCGGAACGGGCATGGGCATGGGCATGCGCCTCGTCGGTCACGCGGACCCGCGGGGGACCGAGGAGTACAACATGGCCCTGGGCTCGCGCCGGGCTGGCAGCGTCGCCGACTACCTCGGCGGTCAGGGGATTGAGGACGCCAACCTCGAGACCTCGTCCAAGGGCGAGCTCGACGCGGCCGGCACCGACGAGGCGTCCTGGGCCTCAGACCGCAAGGTCGAGATCTTCCTCGTCGAGTAGCCGGCAGCGGGACCGATGCTCGATCCGCAGACATCCGCCGACTTCGACCTCGGCTCGGCGCTCTTCGCCGGCTCGGTGCCGATGCTCGTGCTGGAGGGGCTGCTGCTCGCCGCGGCGATGTACGTGTGCGTCGCCATCGTGCTCAAGACCCGGCAGGTCACCCGCTGGCGCCGTTCCGAGACGGAGTTCGAGACCTTCGTCGCCAAGGCCACCGACCTCAAGGCCGTGCACCGGCGCTGCGAATCGGACACGAACTCGATCGGTGCGGCGGTGCTGCTGGCGATGTTTCGCGCCGCGAACCACGTCGACTTCCTCGATGTGGTTGCCGAGCGGGAAATCGAACGGCAGAACGTCCGGATCCATCGGCTGATGACCGGCCTGTCGTCGATCGCCGCGGCCGCGCCGTTGGCCGGACTGCTCGGGACCGTATACGGAATCATCGATGCGTTCTTGAGCATCGGTGCGGCCAAGAGCGCATCGCTTGCCGTGGTCGCACCGGCGATCGGTGAGGCCTTGTTGACCACCGCGGTCGGTCTGTTCGCCGCGATTCCAGCCGTGATCGGCTACAACGTCCTCTCCAAGGCACTCGACGATCTCCTCGCCGGAGTGGATACGGCGTCGAGGGTCTGGTCGGTGCGGCTGCGCATGTCGGCCAAACGCGAAGGGGCGTAGCGATGGCGCGTCGAGGACCCCGACGCCGGCCAACCGCGGGCTTTCACGACGTCAACGTCACGCCGCTGGTCGACGTGATGCTGGTGTTGCTCATCGTGTTCATGATCACCGCGCCCCTGCTGACGACGGGGTTACCGGTCGAGCTGCCCAACGTCGATGCCGAGCCTGCGCCCGTACACGACTCACGGCTGGTGATCTCGGTGATGGCCGACGAAACGGTCGTGTTCGACGATCGCGACGTCACCCGTGATGTCACGGGAGCACTGCGGGCATCCTCGGCCGTCTCTGCAGCGCGGGCCATCTACGTCCGCGCCGACGAGAACGTCCGCTATCGGGCGGTTGCTCGGGTCATCGCGGCCTCGCGAGCGGCAGGGATCGCCAACGTCAACCTCATCGTCGAACGGGAGGTCCCGTGAGCGCGGTGTCATTGCCGTGGCCGTGGGAGGACCTTCTGGGTCCCGACATCCGCCCCTCGGACCTCGCCTGGTCGATCTTCGTGTCGCTCGCCGTCTTCGTCGGAGCGTACAGCATGGTGATCACGTCGCATGGCCCCCCGGCGTCGGAGGCGATGCCGATCGTCGCCGGGCACGAAGTCGCGATCGCGGTGCAACCGGTGTCCAAGCCGCCCGGACGCGGGCCGGGCCGATCGGTGGTCACCGGTTCGCCATCGACCGATGCGCGCTCGTCCGCCATCCGGGGCGCAGCACCCATCAACCCCCAGCCCGGCGGCACCGAACCCCTGGGGCCGGGCCCGGCGGCGACGGCCGTGCCGCCCCGTCCCGCGGACGCGCCTGCGGCAACCTCCGGCTCGCGGCCCCCGCGACCGAAGGGGGGCATCAAGTCGCTGCCTCGACTCACCCCTCCGACGACGGCCCTGCACGGGCTCGACCCCGAGGCGCCGGCCGAGGCCGGTTTCGGCGTCGGTGGACCCGGCGTGGCCCCGGGGACCGCTGATCCTGCGACGAGCCCCGACGATCCCTACGCCTACGTCGATCCGGCCCTCGAGCAACCCGGAGCCGCAGGCGCCGGGGCTGGCCTCGTCGGGGGCGGGGGCGAAGAACCCTCGGGCGACGAGGGCGATCCGCTCGCAGCGCGGGCGGTTGCGGCGTATCGACAGCGCTTGCAGCGATGGCTGTCGAGCCGATTCACCGTGACCGGGACCGGGCTGGACACGGCGCAACTTGGCAAGCTCTCGGTCCGAGCTCGGATCAAGCTCGATGCCGACCGCACCGTGCTCGACTACGCGATCGAGGGCGAGCCGCATCCGGCGCTCGACGCCGCGGCGCGCAAGGCCCTGGACGACGTCAAGGGTCAACAGGCCCCAGCCCTGCCGGAGCACTTTCCGGGCCCGCTGCAGCCTTGGATTCGAATCACGTTCGTCTGTACGGAGGACCGATGCGACTGATCCCCGCGCTCGCCCTCGTGCTGCGCTTGACCGCTCCCGCAAGCGGCGAGCCGCCCCCGGACCATGAAGACGTCCTGGGCGACATCGTGGTCGAGCCGACCGAGACCGGACGTGCAGGGCCACGCTTGATGAAGGTCTCCGTGCCCGAGGTGTCGGGCTCAGGGCCGAGCGCTGCGTTGGCCGAGCGCGTCCTGCACCGCGACCTGGAGCTTTCGGGGCAGTTTGCGTTCGTCGAGCCCGACGACACCGGCCTCGAAGCGGTCGTTCGCACGTCGGTGACCACGAGCGGGACCGACGTCCGCCTGACGGCCGCGGTG
>CAYGTG010000808.1:0-2296 GCA_964352485.1 uncultured Nannocystaceae bacterium
GTCCTAGCGGGTCGGGATCTCGCCCTCTTCCATCATCCGTCGGGCCATGGTGTCGAGCAGGACCGGATCCATCGCGACCCCGATCGCGACCCCTTCGGGCAGCGGTGTCTCGACGTCGAGGCCGGCCTGCTCGGGGAGCGGAAGGTTGGTGGCCAGACCGAGCACAAGACGCTTCTGCTCGCCCTGCACGAAGACCTTGCGAGCCGCGAGCTTCACCTCGCCTTGGCCGATGGACCACGAGCCGATGGAGAACAACGCCAGCGGCTCGAAACCGGCTTGGATCTGCTCGGTCATCAGGATCTTGAGCGCGCCGGCGAGAATCTCGTTCTTGTCGGAGTCGAAGCCGTAGACCGACAGGTACCAATCGTCGATGAACGCCTCGGAGTAGTCGGCGAGGATGGTCGTGGTTCCGTCCGCAGCTTCGAGCGTGAGCGGGACAGCGATATCGGCGAATCCGGAGCCCGACGACAGCGGATCGCCTTCTTGGTCGAGGCGCACGCCGAAACTCACGCGCAGCACGACGCATCTGCGGCAGCCCTCGACGTCGCGCACGATGATCTCGGGGACGTCGTTGGCTTCGAACTCAGCCTCGCCGGGGCCCTCGGGCAGCACGCCAAAGGGGACGGTGCCTGCAAAGGGGACCTCGTCATCGATGATGCCGGCGACGAGCCGGTTGAGCGCGTCCTCGGTGAGCGTCATCGTGACCGGGAAGGGTCCGTTTTCGGGAATGTCCCGCAACGCCCGATCCTCGGCATCGATCGTGCGCAGGAAGTTCATCGCCTGGTTTTCGCAGTCGAAGGTGACGTCTTCGCCGCGACAGCCGGTGAGGGTTGCCATCGCCCCGAGGACGAGCCCGGCGAGCAGGCGGGGCGCCGAGGACGGCGGGCGCTTGGAGTTAGGTGCAACGATAGACATGCTCATGAGCCTCCGCCCGGGACGGCGCTTGCCTCATAGTGGTCTCGATTGGTGGGCCGGGGCAAGCCACGACCGTCAGTTGCCCTATCGGGGGAAAATCGCCTCAGTCGTGTTCGGGCCCGATCCCTGCTAACGTCCGCGCGTGGTGGCCGCTTCCACAGCACATCGTCTCGGCTCGTTCGTGGCCCTCGCGGCGCTCGCTCTGAGCGGCGCTTGTTTCGACTCGGACCAGAAGTCCGCGCCTCGCTCGGTCGGGACGACCGGGGAGCCGGATCCCACGACGACGTCCGACGGTTCGTCCTCATCGGGGGGCGCAGAGGCGACGACGATGGAGCCCGAGTTCACGTGTCGGGACGCGGTGGTCTGCATCCAGCAGTGTGCGTTCAACCTGGCGATCAATCCGAGCATCGAGCCGGACCTGGGCTGTCTGCTCGACTGCGTCGAGGAGAACCTGACGGTTCGCGAGACCTACCACCTGCTGCAGCTGAGCAACTGCGCGGCGGACGAGTGCGAGCAGACCAACGACTGCATGCCCGAGGGCGACGGCACCGGCGGGAGTACGGGTGCCGGGGATGAGGGTGGTGCCGGCCCGATCGACCCGTGTCTGGAGTGCATCTTCCTGGAGATGAGCAACCCCGAACCGACGGTTTGCGTCGAGTTCCACGAGCTCTGCAACGAGATGCCGGAGTAGGCGCCGCAGGGGTCCCGCCGATGCGAGACCCCGTGCGAGCATGGCCTACTCGCAGTCGACCGCGACCTGCGTGATGTATCCGCCGCGCGCGAACCAGTGCGGGGGGCGGACGCTGCACGTGAGGCCGCCGGAGTGCGCTGCGGTGACGGTGATGTCGCCGGGCTCGGTGTCGGCGACGTTGAACAGCACCGCGGCAGGCAGCGTAGCGAACCCGATCTCGAGCGAGTCGAGGACCGGCGAACCGTTCTCGGCGGGGGCGTAGAATGTGCCCGCGGGCGGGGCTGGGTCGATCGTCAGCGTGACGGTGCCGGACTCGATGGCGACCGGGTTGACCCGCAGGATGACGATGGCCTGCTCGAGGTCGACCGGCTGGGGGTCCTGGGGCTCCAGCCCGTCGAGCTGGGCCTGGATGAAGGGCCCTTGCACGGAGGTGGCGTCGACGTCGTCGCGATCTTGGACGCCAGTGCGCTCCGGGACGATGCTGCCGGCGTAGGGGGGCGTCCCGTCCGGTTGCGCCTCGATGATGATGTTGACCGGGGTGTCGGGATCCAGGCCCTCGAAGGTGAAGGCTCCGTTCTCGTCGGTCGTAGCGGTCGCCCCCGCGTCGATGTCGAGGCTGACCGCGAGGCCTTCGATCCCAAGGATGCCGATAAAGTCGGTGACGACACCACCCAAGCTGACCTCGGTCGG
>CAYGTG010000808.1:2306-4314 GCA_964352485.1 uncultured Nannocystaceae bacterium
AGGAGCCGTCCGCGACGCCGGTCTCGCTGCTGCTCAAGCTGCCGGGTCCGTCCGTCGTGCTGCTCGACGTCGAGGGGTCTGGGGTCCCGGAGCTGCTGCTTCCGGGGTCGGTTGTGGTGCCGGCTTCGCCGGTCGAGCCGGCGGCGCCGCCGGGGTCTC
The DNA here is from genome assembly GCA_964352485.1 of uncultured Nannocystaceae bacterium. Lineage (GTDB taxonomy): Bacteria > Myxococcota_A > Polyangia > Nannocystales > Nannocystaceae > CAJXVA01. The sequence goes on from CAYGTG010000808.1 coordinate 2,466, forward strand.
CGTCGTCCCCACACCCTGGGGCGATGAGCCCCATCATTGACAGGCAAGTGCAAACCAAGCGCATCGAAGAATTCATGTCGATCTCCAGTGCTGCAGGGTAGCAGGGCGGCGGCGGGGGCTACCGCCTGAGGCGCCGGTGCGATAGAAACGCAGCAAGATGATGCGTGCCTCCGTCACCGTCGGCATCTGTTTGGGCCTGTGCGCGCTCGCCTCGGACGCGAGCGCGGCTGAAGAGCCTGCGGCCGAGGGCAGCGCCTCCGCCAGTATCGGCGGGCCCAAGGGCAAGGCCGACTTCGAGGCGGAGCAGAAGACGGAGCGTGAGGAGCTGGAGGAGACCCGCTACAAGCGGACCGACCAGCCGTGGATCAAGCGCTGGCGGCCGGAGCGGAACATGGTCGAGCTCGGCGTCTATGGCGGTGTGTTCCTGGCCGACCCGGACCACGATCTGTACGATCCGGCGACGCAGCCGCAGGAACCGCTGTGGGCCGTCTCGCCCGACGTCGGCCTGCGCTTGGGCTACTTCCCGCTGCGCGTGCTCGGAGTCGAGGGCGAGTTTTCAGCCAACCCGACCCGGGTTCGCAGCATCACCAACGACTTTGCCTTTGTCTACGGCTTCCGCGGGCACGCGGTGGCGCAGCTGCCGTTCCACTCGGTCACCCCGTTCATCTTGGCCGGATACGGCGCGATGGGGGTCCGCTCCAACATCATCCTCCTGGGCAACGACATCGACCCCGCGTTCCACTACGGCGGCGGCGTGAAGGCGTACTTCAACCGCTGGCTTGGCGCGCGCCTCGAGATGCGGAACATCGTCAGTGCCGCGCAGAACCGGCAGGACTCCGGCGTCTCGCACCTGCAGATCCTCGCTGGCCTCACGGTCACGTTCAACCGCAGCAAGCCGCAGCCCCTGCCGCCGCCGGCCGCTTACGTCGATCCCGATCGCGACCGCGACGGGTTCTTGAACGAGCAAGATGACTGCCCCGATGCTGCCGGCGTCGAGCCGGATGGCTGCCCCGACACCGATGGCGACGGGTTCAAGGATTCGATCGACGCCTGTCCCGAGGTCCCCGGCGTGGCGCCCGAGGGCTGCCCGGACAAGGACACCGACGGCGACCGCATCATGGACTCGGTCGACAAGTGCATCGACGAGCCCGAGGTCTACAACGGCCTGGACGACACCGATGGCTGTCCCGACGAGCTGCCGCCGGAGATCAAGGAGTTCGAGGGCGCCATCGAGGGCATCACGTTCGACTTCGGCAAGGCCACCATTCGACCTTCGTCCAAGCCTGACCTCGACAAGGCCGTCGCGGTCATGACCGAGTACGAGGACGTCCGGGTGAAGATCACCGGTCACACCGACAACGTCGGCGAGCCCGAGGCCAACCTGCAGCTCTCCGCCGACCGGGCCGAGGCGGTGAAGAAGTACCTCACCGACGCAGGCATTGACGGCGGCCGCATCGAGACCGTAGGCAAGGGCGACACCAGCCCTCGCGACACCAACGACACCGAAGAGGGGCGCGCGAAGAACCGTCGCATCGAGTTCGTGGTGCTGGTCCGCGGGCCCAACGACGACGAGTCAGACGTGGACGAAGCCAAGCCGGCCGAAAAGCCAGAGCCGGACGCCGACGCGAAAACCGAGTAGCCGCGGCGTTCACGCGACAGCCCGTCCCAGGTGCGCGCCCGCGCCTGGGATTGAAGGGTATGGTTCGGCAGCGCCATTGAAGGCGAAAGGTCTGAACTATGCTTCGCACTCGTCCTGCTCGTTGGTTGTCTGGTCTGTTCCTCCTGTCCGCGTTCGCAGGTGCAGGCGAAGCCCAGGCGGGTGCGTCGCTCTTCGATGAGCAGACGACGT
>CAYGTG010000809.1:0-4312 GCA_964352485.1 uncultured Nannocystaceae bacterium
GAGAAGGACGGCGTCGGCATCATCACCCTCGACCGGCCCGACCGGTTCAACGCGCTCACGTTCGCCGTCTATCGCGAGCTGACCGACTTCTTTGCAACGATCGAGCGGCGCTCCCTGGCCCAGGGGGGCGCGAGGGCGCTCGTACTCCAGGGCAAGGGCAAGGCCTTCTGCAGTGGAGGCGACGTCGAAGATATCATCACGCGACTGTTCGAACGCAAGACCGAAGGCTTGCTTCGATTCACCCGGATGACCGGGGAGCTGATCGCCAACATGCGGCGTTGTCCGCTGCCTATCGTCGCGAGCGTCAAGCGGGTCGCAGCCGGTGCCGGTGCCGTGATGGCACTGGCTTCCGACCTTCGCGTGATGGGCAAGAACTCGTTCTTCTCGTTCCTGTTTCCCCAGGTCGGCCTGTCCGGGGCAGACATGGGCGCAAGCTGGCTGCTTCCGCGCGTGGTCGGACTCGGACACGCCTCGGAGATCCTGATGCTGGGTGGTCGCGTCCACGCCGACCGCTGCGCGCAGATCGGCCTGGCCACCCGGGTGGTCGACGATGAGGACCGCGCGAACGTCGATGCAGAGGCGTTCGCGCTGGCCAAGACACTGGCAGAGGGTCCCCACTTCGGCCTGCGCATGACCAAGGTGATGCTTCAAAGAGAGCTCGACCTCGGGTTTGGCGACGCCATCGAGGCCGAGGCCCAGGCCCAGACGCTGTGCATGGAGCATCCGGACTTCAAAGAAGCCAACGATGCGTGGCTGGGCAAACGGGATCCGGTGTGGAAGTGAGCACCGTCGGCGACCCGAGGATCACCCGCCGCGACGTGGGCGTCACCACAGACGCGACCGAGCTCGCGGAGCTCGAGGAGCGCCTGGAGGCCTTCGTCGCGCAGCTCGCCTCGGCCGGCATCGACGAGTCGGACGAGCACGCGTCCACCCGAGAATACGTGGCCCGACTGGCGGAGGCCGGGCTGCTCAAGTACGTGGCCCCCGCCGCCCAAGGTGGTGCGCACGCCCAGGTTCGTTCCACGCCGCTGTGCATCATTCGTCAGTGGCTCTCCCGCCACAGCGGCGCGCTCGACACGGCGTTCGTGATGCAGGGCTTGGGGAGCAACCCGGTGACGCTCGGCGGTACGGAAGCGTTGCGCGCCCAGCTCCTGCCCCGCGTCGTGTCTGGAGAGGCGATCTGTGCCTTTGCACTGACCGAGCCCGAAGCCGGTAGCGATGTCTCTGGCATGCAAACCCGCGCCGAGATCGACGGCGACGGCGTCCAGCTCCACGGAGAGAAGTGCTGGATCTCCAACGCGGGCGTGGCCGATAGCTACGTCGTGTTCGCCCGCGAGGCCGAGGATGCCGACGGTGGCAAGCCTCGGTTCGGCGCGTTTTGGGTCCCCGGGGATGCGCCCGGACTCAGCGTCGAGCCGATGCAGGTCATCGCGCCCCACCCGATCGGGAAGGTCCGCTTCGATGGTGTCCGAGTTCCGGCGGCGCATCGCCTCGGTGCGCCCGGTCAGGGACTGCGCATCTCCCTCGCCAACCTCGACGTGTTTCGCGTCACCGTGGGCGCCGCGGCGCTGGGCTTGGCCGACCGCGCGCTGTCCGAGACCGTGGCCCACCTCAACACTCGGGTGCAGTTTGGCAAGCCACTCTCCAAGCAGCAGGGGCTTCGGTTTGCCGTCGCCGATGTGGCCACCGATCACGTGGCCGCCCAGCTCCTCGTGTACCGCGCCGCGGCTGCACGCGACCGCGGAGCCGCAACCCCGGATCAAGCGGCCATGGCGAAGCTGTTCGCGACCGAATCGGCGCAGCGCACCATCGACCGCGCCGTTCAGTCCTTCGGTGGACGTGGGGTGACCGTCGGAGAGGTACCCGAGCGCCTGTATCGCGAGATTCGGGCCCTGCGGATCTACGAGGGCACCAGCGAGATTCAAAAACTCGTGATCGCCCGGGCCCTGTTCGGCTGAGGCTCGACCGGTGGCCGACGTCGCCTCAGCGCGGCCGGACCTCGATCGCGACCGGGCCACAGACCTCGGCGACGTGCTCGTAGAGCGCACGCGCGGTCGTGGGCCGGTGCAGCGGGTGCGAGAACAGCCACAGCAGGTGCGGGGAAACGCGCAGAGCCTCGGGGCTTCGATTCCAGCACCGCAGCCGGCCCGTGTAGCACAGCGCGGACGCGGCGAGCCGTCCTTCGAACAACGCCAAGAGGTCGGCGGCCCAGCACTCAAAGCCTGACGCGAACCGAATGAAGGGGTCCTGCTCGGTCACAGCCTCGAAGCCACCCGCGGAGGGACGGTAGGCGAAGACCAGCGGCGACGCTGGGGTGTGCAGAACGAACCCGAGCGCGTCCGCGCCCGGCAGGGAGTGGACCTGAGCGAAGACCGCCCGCGCGTACAAAAACCGGGCAAACCTCTTTAGGCCCAGGTCGAGGCCGCCCCAATCCAGCGTCGCGGCGGGAAGCACGGCCGCATCCGGCAGCGCCGGCACCTCCACCGTGCCCACTTCGGGCCGCTCGCTTTGGCCCTCGAGCGCAACAGCAGGGTCGGAGACCTCTTGCATCTGTGAAGCGTGCAGCGCGACCCCTTGCCCCGGGAGCATGGCTCGTACGCAACCGCCACAGGTCCGGGACAGACCGATCGCCAAGCGGCGGGGGTCGACGCTGAACGCCAGCGCATCGACCCACGCGAGCTGCGGAGGATGGCTCCAACCGCCGCCGGTCACCGCCGTAAAGCGTGGCAGTCCAACCCGCTCGGACAACGCGGCAAGTCGGCGGCTGAGAACCCGCACCAACGCGTCGGTGTCGTCCGAGCGGCGAAGCGCGCCTGCCTCGCGCCACACGAAGCGGGTATCGGTCGTGTTGTTGGCCAGGCAGAGGATTCCAGGCCAACCCGGCATGTCCGCCAACGCTTCGATCATCGACGCGGGGATGGGCACATCGACCGAGGATGCGAAAACCCCATGCCCTGCGTCGTCGGACACGATGAACGGAAGCACGTCCCATTCATCGGCGTCGGGCGTCGCGCAATGGTCTGCGACGAACGTTCGCAGGCTGAGATCGCCGATCGGAGTTGTCGAGTTTGGCTCGACGCTTCGCACTGCAAAGCCGCGCTCTGCGAGGAACTCGACCATCGCCACGGAGGACCGGGCCGAGATAAAGATCGGGATGCGGCGGTCCAAGCGAAGCAGCGACGCGACGTCGAAGTGATCGTCATGCTCGTGGGTCAGGAACACCGCGTCGATGGGACTGAGCCAGCCCAACTCGATGCGCCGGCGCGGGAAGACCGACCCAGCCATCCCTGCGTGCCCGAATCCGTCCGTGAGAACCGGGTCGATCAGAACCCGCGTCGACGCCGACGACAGCAGCCAGCCCTGATGTCCGAGGAAGACCGCGCGAAGCATGAGTGGGCCGACCTCCCTCACCGCGAGCGGACGACGGTCTCGACGAACTCCGCCAGCGCGGCGACATAGGGCGCACCGGTCGCGGATGGTCCGTGGTTGTGGTCGCCGGCGAGTTCCACGAACCGGGCCGCATCGCCGTGCGCCTGCGCCAGGCGGCGACCGTGGGTGAACGGGATGAGGTCGTCTTCGGTGCTGTGCAGAATCAGCACCGGACCCTCGAACGCCGAGAGGTGCTTGGCGGTCGGATACTCATTGCGCACGAGCGCGTGCAGGCTGAGCCAACCGAACAGATCGTCCGCGAGCGCGGGCAGAGACTCGAACGTCGACTCCAGAATCAGCCCACCCGCGGGACGTTGGGACGCCAGGTAGGCCGCGTTGGGGCCACCGAGCGAACGGCCAAACAGCACCGTCGACGCAGGCTCTGCGCCGGCGTCGAGTGCTGCGTCCCAAAACGCCTCCGCGTCCAGGTACGTCCCGGCCTCACTCGGAGACCCCGTGCTCCCGCCGTAGCCGCGGTAGTCGGTCATGAGCACGTTGCACCCAAACTGATGGAAACGCTGCGCGTCGGCGAGTCGGCCGCTGCGATTGCCCGCGTTGCCGTGAAAGTGAATCACGCTGCACCGTGACTGCGGATGTGGGATCCACCACGCCGCAAGAGACTCTCCATCCGCGGTGCGCACCGTCCGATCCTCGAACGCCAGCCCGATGTCTCGTGGGGTCCGGTCGATCTCAGCCCGAGGCATGAACAGCAGGTCGTTCTGTTTGAAGTACAGCGAGGCCATCAGGCCCACCCACACCACGACGACCAGCGCCAGGACGCTCAGCACCGCCCGCTTGAGCCAGCGCCACCGCGGTGCTTCGGTTCGCGTGTTCGTCCGCATCAGTCTCCGCCCACGCCGTGGCGCGTGGGGGCACGGTACCT
>CAYGTG010000810.1:0-4311 GCA_964352485.1 uncultured Nannocystaceae bacterium
CGCCCAACCCCGCAACACTGCCCGCGTCACGAGCGTCCATCCCCAGCGCGAAGTCGACCGTCGCTTCTGCCTGGTGCGGCATCGAACGCACGACGTCGAACACCCAGCGATACAGGACACCATGCAGGCGCAATGCCTCCGCCCGCCCCTGCGCGAGCCCGGCCCACAACACGTCTGCGGTGATGCCACGGACGCGATGGGTCAGGGGCGTGAAGGTGACTTCGGCGTAGCGAACACCGGCGACAGCGTGTCGGCGGGCCAGGTCCACAACAACGTCACGAACGTCTCGCGCGGTCACCAGGCATCGAGACACGCGGATGTACAACCGCAAGAAATCACGGAACGAGCGGAACACGTACGCGGCGCGCAGCCCTTGTGCCCCCTTGTCCGCGCCCGGCAGGCGAACCCCGTTGCGGGCGGCGAGCGTCATCGCAACCTCGGGGCTGATCGACCCCTCGAGGTGAATGTGCAACTCGACCTTGGGGAGCGCGGTCAGGAACGCCGTACGACTCACGAAGGCCAGCGTAGCGCGTGGTAGGGTCCCGCGGTGACGGACGAGGCGAGCCCCCCCGACGGCCGGCCAATTCCCGGCTGGGCGGCGCTCGTGCCCGTGCTGGCGCTCGTGGGCTTCTTGAGCCTGTTCATCCTGGTCCTTCCCGAGCGCTACCCGGGCTTCGAAGGCACCGGTCACCTGCCCCTCGTGCTGGCGGCCGTCGCCGCAGGCCTGGTCGCCCGGGCCTACGGCTGGTCGTGGACTTCGCTCCAGGCCGGGGTGAACAAGGCGATCGAGATGGCCATGGGCGCGATGCTCATCCTTCTGGTCATTGGCCTGCTGATGGGGACATGGCTCGTCTCTGGCGTCGTTCCGGCGCTGATCGACTGGGGGCTCTCGCTGCTGTCCCCCTCGTTCTTCCTTCCCACAGCGTGCGCCGTCTGCTCGGTGGTCAGCTTGGTCAGCGGCAGCTCCTGGTCCACCGCCGGCACGGTGGGCATCGCGATGATCGGCATCGGGGGCGCATTGGGCATCGACCCAGCGATGACGGCCGGCGCGGTCATCAGCGGCGCGTACTTCGGCGACAAGCTCTCACCGATGTCGGACACGACCAACCTCGCCCCCGCGATGGCCGGCGCCGAGTTGTTTGAGCACATTCGACATCAGATGCTGACGACGGGGCCCTCGTGGCTGATCGCGATGGTGGTCTACACGGTGCTCAGCCTCGGCACCGATGTGAGCGTCGACGCTGCGGGCATCGACGCGATCCAGTCGGCCATTCGCACCCACTACGACCCCAGCATCATTCACATCCTCCCCCCCGCCGTCGTGTTGGTGTTTGTTCTTCGGCGCCAGCCAGCACTCCCGACCCTGCTGCTGGGCGCGGGCTTGGGCGCGGCGCTGGCCATCGCCCAGGGGACCGCAGCGGACTCCGTCGTGACCTCGGCCATGTCCGGCCACGCCGCCGACACCGGGAACGCGAGCGTGGACGACCTCCTCAGTCGCGGCGGCATGCTCGAGATGGCGAGCACCGTCATCTTGATCCTCTGCGCCATGAGTTTCGGTGGAGTGATGGAGCGCACCGGCATGCTGCAAACGCTGGCCAGCAAGCTGCTGTCGCTGGCCAAGAGCACGGGCTCGCTCATCGCGGTCACTGTGCTCACCGCCGCGGGCATCAACGTTGTCGCTGGCGACCAGTACATCTCGATCGTGGTGCCCGGCCGCATGTATGGAGCCGCGTTCGCCGAGCAGGGCCTCCACCCGAAGAACCTCTCACGGGCCATTGAAGACGGCGGCACCATCACCTCGGCGCTGATCCCCTGGAACACCTGCGGCGCCTTCATGGCCGCGACGCTCATGGTGCCCACATCGGCGTATCTGCCCTACGCGGTGCTAAACTACGTCAATCCGCTACTGTCGATCCTCTTCGGGTTCTTGGGCATCACCATCGCAAAGCTCCCGCGCGCGGGCAGCGACACCCCACCTGTGGCAGGCTGATGGAGTGCGTGTCCGCTTCGTAACCGCGGCCCTCGCCGTTGCGGCGACGGGCTGCAACGCCTCTGCCCAAGGGGTGAGCATCGACGCGGGCACCGGCGGCGCGGGCTCCTCCGGCGGCCCGAGCAGCGCCACGACGGGTTCAAGCACGTCTTTGGGCACGACGTCGGGCTCCAGCACCACCAGCGCGGAGGCGGGCGACGAAAGCACGACGACGACCGGCGGTCCGCAACGACTCTGCGAGGCGATCGACATCTCGCTGGTGTTCGACCGCCAGGCGCCGATCTACGGCTTCGAACGCCGACTGGCGGTCGCGGAGTTTCTCGATGAACTCACAGAGCAAACCGGCGCTCGCGTTCGGGTGTTTCCCAACGCCGGTGCCCCCGAGCCCCCACCATGGGAGTGCAGTCTCGACACCGAGGGTCCAGCGCAGGGGCTGACCTTCATCTGGGGCGAGGCGGGGCAAGCCCGCAACAATGCCCGCACCAAGCTCGAGTGCGTCTACGACGGGGTTCGCAACTACCCCAGCGACACCAGTGCGGACGGAGATTGGATGTTCACCGGGCTGCTGTTCCCGTTTCTGCAGCACGACGATTGGCCATCCGAGGACCGGACGCTCTCGGTGAGCGTCATGCTCGCCAACACCGACGACGACGAGAGCAACATGTACGCCCGGCCCGGTCTTGCCAGCGAGGCATTCCTTCGGCTCGCGGCCGGCGGCGACCGGGACCGTGCCCTGAGCCTCACCGTCGGACAGGACGCCGACGAGCTCCACAGCTTCGCGCTGGCGCTGCACCCCAACGCGCTGCACACCGAATGGGACGACGAGGACTTCGAGGCCTCGTTCGACGACTTCCTGCCGGCGATCGTCCAGGCCTGCGCCACCGCCGATGAGCCCGAGATCCCACAGCCGCCGGGCGGATGCGAGTACATTGACATCCTCTTTGTCGTCGATGGTTCCCTGTCCATGGCCGAAGAACAGGAGGCGCTCCGCGGCATCGACGGGCCCCCGGTGTTTGCGGACTTCACCGACGCCCTCGCCCTGAACCTCGATACGCTTCAGGACATCCACATCGGGGTGATCTCGGCAGAGCCCGAGGACACGGTGCTGCACACCCACCGGGCCCAACCCGCGGTGCCGCCGAGTCCCCAGACCGACTGCGGACTGACGCAGCCGTGGATCGTCGCTCCCTCGGCCACCCTGCAGCAGGATTTCGCCTGCCTGGCCGCGACGACCGCCTCCAGCACGCTCGAGACCACGTCCCGCAACGCGGCCGAAGCCCTCACCATCGCAGACAACGCAGGATTCCTTCGAGAGGATTCGGTGCTGTTCGTGGTGATGCTGACCGACGAGGACACGCTCGGACTCGGGGCGACGCGAGTGCAGGAACACGAGCTCCTGCTCTCCGCCGTCGGAGGCGACCGCGCGCGGATCGTGATGCTTGCGATCGCCGGAGACCCCGGTGTGTTCGAGGCACCCAAGACCACGTGCGCGGGCCCCTACGGCAGCGCGTCTCCGGGCCGCCGGCTCGGCTCGGTGGTCGCGTCCTTCGGGGCCGCGGGCATAACTTCGGACATCTGCGCGGGCGACCTCGCCCAGTCCTTCGACGAGGCGCTCGGTGAGCTCGTCCAGGCCTGCGTCAGCTTCGTCCCCGAGGGATGAAGCCGCCAGGGCGGAACCCACAACGCCACGAACCAAAGACAAAGGGCCCGCCCCCTTGTCCGGCTCGTCCGACTGAACATCAGCCGGACGAGGGGAGTGGAACGCGCCCGCGGTGCGGCCGCAGCCGCACGCTCAAGAAGCGCTAGACGGGGTCGATGCCAATGCAAGGGTCGACTTCCGAAGGCGTGCAGCCCTCGCAGTCCCACCGGAAGTTGTCCACGAGCAGCGTCGTGTCGAACGCTGAGTCACTCATGTCGAAGAGCGCAAAGGTGAGCTGGAGCAGCTCGTTGGGAACGACAGTGCCCTTCGCCTCGTACCAGCCGGTCGCACCGTCGTTGGTGAACTGGGTCCCGGAGAGTTCGGCCGCCCCGCCTTGGTAGTCGGCAGGCCACAGCGCGGTGACCGTGCAGGGCTCGTCATTCACGAAGCAGAGGTTGCCGGTGTAGCTCTCCGAGTTGGACCAGGCGACGAACATGTCGTTGAACTGGGTGTCGACGTACTCCGGGAACTCCTCGGAGAAGTAGGCGAAGTCGAACGAGAAGCCATAGGTCCCGCCGGGGACCGGGGTCTCGAACTGGAACCAGATGAGGTCGTTCGCATCGCCGCCGCCAAGGTTCCACTGGTCAATGAGACTGTCTGAGCAGTCGTTGACCAGGTCACA
>CAYGTG010000811.1:0-4310 GCA_964352485.1 uncultured Nannocystaceae bacterium
ACTCACATTCCCGCCGTCCGCACCACCGCCGGACTTGCCGCCGGCACGCAACGCCCTGAGTCGGGGCCGCAACCGGTCGCACGCGCGGGGTCGGGTCCCGCTCAGGTGGCAGGGGACTCAGGTCCATATCCCGTCGCATCGTCGATCATGCCGCTGGGCCCGGCGGCGATCGAAATCTGTGAATCGGACCTTGGCGACGGCGTGGCGCTGGCTCGGATCGTCGAGGCGTACCGGTTCCATCACCCCCGCGCCGCGGGGACCGTGATCGACACCGACGTCGCCACCTTGGAGCGAGCGTTCGAGTCAGCCGCTCGTGCGCACAGCGAGCAGCGTCGAAAGAGCGGTGAGCCCTACTTTGTGCACCCGGTCCGGGTCGCGACGATGTTGGCGCAGCTAGGACTCGATGCCACGAGCATCGCCGCGGGCCTGCTCCACGATGCGGTCGAAGACTCAGAGCTCACCGTGTTTGATGTTCACGAGGCGTTCGGTCGTGAGGTTGCGAGCATCGTCGACGGCGTCACCAAGCTCGGCAAGGTTCCGTACCTGTCTCGGCAGGAGCAACAAGCGGAGAGCTTTCGCAAGATGCTGCTGGCGATGTCCGAGGACATCCGCGTGCTGCTCGTCAAGCTGATCGACCGCTTGGACAACATGCGCACGCTCGGGCACATGCCTGTGGATAAGCAGCGCCGCATCAGCACCGAGACGATGCAGATCTACGCGCCGCTCTCGGGTCGTCTGGGGATCGAGTGGGTGCGGCGCGAGCTCCAGGACCTCTCGTTCTCGTACCTCGAGCCTCCGGCGTTTTCCACGATTCGGCAGCAGGTCTACCAGTTCTTGGGGTCCAACCCCGGCGTCGTCGAGGACGGCATCGAGCGGCTCGAGTCCGTGTTCGACCCCTCGCTCGCCCAGCCATCCTCCTCCAACGACCCTTTAGAAGCGGCGGTTTCGTGGAGAGCGGACGTGTACGGCGGCGTCCGATTGAGGGCCACGCTGCGTCCGATGTTCCGGCTGCAGCGTCGAATGACGGGTGGCGGCCGCAAACCTTCGCAGCTCTCGGACGTGTCGACCTTTCAGGTCGTCGTGCGGGACCGTGAGGCCTGCTACGCGGCGCTGGGACAGCTGCACGCCAACCTTCAGCCAGTCCCAGGCCGGTTTCGGGACTACATCGCACTCCCGAGACCGAACCGCTACCAAGCGCTTCATACCTCCGTCATCGATCGAAACGGTCAGCGGCTGGAGGTTCAGGTTCGCTCCGAAGGCATGGACGCGGTCGCCGAGCGCGGCATCGTGGCGCAGTGGGGGGATGGGCCAACCGACGGTCGTCGCCTCGCGTGGCTTGGCCAGCTCATGGACTGGCAAAAGGACGTCGACGACCCGCACGAGTTCATCGAGGCCGTCAAAGCAGACCTCTACGCGGACGAGGTCTACGTGTTCTCGCCCGGCGGTGACATCTTCACGTTCCCCAAAGGAGGAACGCCCATCGACTTCGCGTTCGCCATTCATACCGACGTCGGCATGCAGTGCTCAGGCGCCCGGGTGAACGGCCACTTGGTTCCACTGCGGTACCGGCTGCGGCAGGGCGACACGGTCGAGATTCTGACCAACCCCGAGGTCGCGCCGCGCGAGGAGTGGCTCAAGATGTGCGTGAGCTCGAGAGCACGGGCGCGGATCAAGCATGTGCTGCGGCAGCGTGAACGGGCCCGGCTTCGTTCTTTAGGGCGAAGCCTCGTCGAGCAGGAGGTGGCGTCACGTGGGGGATCGCTCGAGCAGGACCGTGAAAAGAAGCTCGGCGAGCATGCCGAGAGCCTCGGGTTGAGTCCCGGGGTCGACAGCAGCGGGATCTTCGTGGCCGTCGGGGCCGGGCAGATCGCCGCGACCGCCGTGGCCGATCGCGTGATCCAGGGCCCGGAGGCCGAGGGCCTGCTGGGCCGGGTCATCCGGCGAGTCCGGGGCCCTGCGTCCCCCCGCGCCGGGGGGAATGCGAGCGGGCAGGGGGCCGAGGCGTCCCTCCCGATCGTCCTGACCAAGGAGTTGGTGGAGGGATCTGACGCACTCGTGCAGCTCGCGCCGTGCTGTTCTCCGGTCCCGGGCGACCCGCTGATCGGCTTTTTCGACCCCGGCCGAGGGGTGACGGCGCACGTCCAGGGTCGTCCAGACGCCCTCGAGCAGCTCAGCGCCCGCCGGGTTCACCTCGCGTGGTCCCCGGACATCGAGCTTTCGTGCCCGGTCACGGTCGAGGTCCGGACCGGCAACACCGTGGGGCTCCTCGCCGAAATGAGCCGGGTATTCTCCCACCACGGCGTGAACATCAAGCAGGCCAACTGCCGGGCGTACGGGGACGGCGAACGCGCGATCAACACCTTTCACGCGTCCGTGGCCTCACTCCAACAGCTCCAGTCGTTGCTGACGACCTTGCGGTCGACCGAAGGGGTGCTCGCGGTCCAGCGGGTGTTCAACCCGGGAGCCGTCACATATCCGCGCCCTTGACATGGGCTGAACGCACAGCTACAAGCCAGCGCTCCGCCATGGCATCCTTTACGCAAGTCTCCAAACGCAAACGCGCCAACCGCCAGCGGAAGGCCGGCCGTGCTCGGAAGGCCAAGATGGCTCAAAACAGCACGCTCTCCTACGACGCGCTGTTCGCGGGCTGCGGTGAGCCGGGCGAGCCGGCTCCCAAGACACAGGCCTGATCCGCAGGTCCGCTTCCGGTTCGGTGGGCGGCGCGCCGGCGCCGACTTCATGCGGGTGACGAGTTTGTCTCGTCATCCGCTTTGTCATGTCCGGAAGTCCTGGACCGCTGAATGTCCGACCAGCACCTGCGTCTGGCCCCGCCCTGAACACCACGTCTTCTTGATCGACCGCGTGGCGGCGCCGTACGCTCTGGGGGCCCAAGCCGCCGGCCGTTGGTCGGGGTTGGGCGGAGCAAACCTCGATGAGTGAATCTCAGCTTTCGCCGGGCACAGTGGTCGATGGTGCGTACACGCTCGACGCTGTCGTGCGGGCGCGCCCTGGTGCAACGACCTATCGCGCGAGCGATGCCCAAGGATCGGCGGTGTGGGTCACGATCTACGACCGTGCCTGCTTTGCCTCCGGGCTCGCGCTCGAGCGGAGCCTTCGCGAGCTCCGGCAGCTCAAGAGTGTTGTCTCGCCGCGCATCCTTCGAATCCTCAACGCGGGCAAACACGGTGACGGCCTCTTCGAGGTCACCGAGCTCGGGCCGGACCAGACGCTCGCCGAGCACCTGCAGGCCGGCGCGCTGTCGACCCAAGACGCAGCCACGCTCGCGGTGCAGGTCGGCGAAGCGCTGCTCGAGGCTCAACGTGTTGGCGTGATTCACCGCAACCTGGGCGCGGACGTTGTCTTCCCGAGCGCCGAGGGCGTTCGTGTCGGGGGCTTTGCCGTCGGTGAGCCGCACGCTCGAGGCGCGGGTCCGTTGATGACCATCGCCCCCGAACAGGTGCAGGGCAAGGTCGTCGACCAACGGACGCTCATCTACAACGTCGCGGCACTCATGCAGTGGATGCTCAGCGGTGCACCGTTGTTCGCTGGGACGCCTGAGGAGGTCCTGTCGCAGCATGAGGATAGCCCCCCCAGCGAAGCCATCGACACCAAGCTGAGACGAGCCTTGGGCAAGGATCCGCGGATGCGGCCGATGATGCTCAAGCAGTTCCTCAGCGACATCGCGCATATGGGCGGGGTTGAGCCGCCCAAACTCGCGGTCCGCGTCTCCGCACCCAACCTCTCCGCTGCGCCCAAGCCTCCGATCGCTGCGCCCAAGGCTCCCGACGCTGCGGTCGCGCGCCCCAGCAGCCGCGGATGGACGATGTTCATGCAGGCGCAGGATGACGAGCCCGAGAAGCCTGCCGAACCCGAGCCGCCACCGAGCAAGCCCAGCACCCGCGGGTGGACGATGTTCATGCAGGCGCAGGACGACGACGCTGGCGAAGCGGCCCCCGAAGCCAACCCGCAGTCGGAAACCACGCCCGAGCCCGCACCCGAGCCAGCACCCGAGCCTGTGGTGGCCCAGGGCGAGGCGACTCCGAGCACGCGCGGTTGGACGATGTTCATGAAGGCCGAGGGCGCAGACGCGCCGGCCGATGCCTCCGCGGAGCAGCCTGCCTCTGAAGGACAGGCACCCGAACCGGAGGCAGCAACGACGCCCAGCGCTCGCGGCTGGACGATGTTCACCAAGGACGAGGAGGACTCCTCAGCGCCCACCCCGGCTCCTGTTCCCGAGCCTGCCCCTGCGTCCGAGGCCGCCGACGCCGCCGACGCCGCCGACGCCGCCGACGCCGCCGACGCCGCCGACG
>CAYGTG010000812.1:0-4310 GCA_964352485.1 uncultured Nannocystaceae bacterium
AGTGGTGACGGACCGAGTGAAGCGCATGGGCCACCGATCGAAGCCCCTCCTTGCCTCCTTGATCCGACAACCCGTCGCACCAAAGCTCGGGGCGGCTCTCAGCCCCGGCTGCCGGCATGCATCCGACGACGGCGCGGCCTGTCTGGAGGCCTACCGGCGCTTGCCGCCTCGTGACAACAATGGTGCACAAGCTCGCATCACAGGACCCCGTGAGTCGTTTCGAACCGAATCGAATCGACGTCGGTTTTTCCTCATCCATCGCGCGCTGCTGGAACCCACCGAGAGTTTGAGCGATCTTCTCCGCTCAGCTCTCCATCTCGATGCTCGAGATCGTCCCCGCCGGATCGATGCCGACGCAGAGCACGTCGTCCGAGACGTCTGCCGGGAGCCCGAGCTCCCACAACAACGGTTCTTCGCCGTCGTTCGGCCGGAGCTCGATGCGATACAGGACCAGCGCCGCCAGGACACGACACGGAGCTGACCGTCAGTCCCTCGTTCGTAAGAGATGAACGCTTCGAGCTCGTTCCCCACGAATCCCGGCAGCGGGCCGGATCGCTCCTCAAGCCGCTCGCGGAACGCAGGCCAGTGCGCGCGCCGACGGCATCAGCACATCTTGCGTACGCTGCGGGGCACAGGCGTGTCAGTCCGTCTGGAGCGAGAGCGACTCGAACGTTTCCTCCAGCGACAAAATAGCGCCTCGGACGTAGCCGGTGCGGACGGGGTCGTCGTCGGGCTCGCAGCCGCCGCGCTGGTTTCGGACGTACTGAATGCCCTCGTACGGCTCCGCCTCGAACGCCGCCAGGGTGGCGACGCCACACTCGTCGGACTCTTGCTGCAGGAGCACGGCGGCTGGCTCAGCCTCGGGCTTGGTGAACCACATCCCAAGCGTGCAATCGGGATCGGCGAATTGGTAAAACTCCCCAGCCTTGGTCGGTACCGAGTCTGGAATGCACCACCAACCCGACGAGGTATCCGTGGCCCGGCATGCGGCTTGGTACTCGGGGTCCCACCACTGGGCGGCCAGCAGGAGCGCGCCGGTATCGGACACGTGGTAGTCGGCCAAGAGCGGTCCATCTCCGGTCTGGACGCGCGTCAGCTGGGTCAGCGACGAGGCAGGAATGGGCCCCACGGCGTCGTGCCCGACGCCCCCCGCAAGGGACGCTGGCGCTGAGCCCTCAGGGCGCGTTGAGATCATACGCGTCCTTGTAGGCTTGAATCACGGCCCGGCGCCAAGAGGCCGACGGCCCGGCACCGCTCCCGTTGAACAGCGCGGTCACGCCCTGATCGCGGGTGCGGTTGCCCCACAGGTAGGCGCGAGCGCCCGCGTTCGTGCCCCCGTGGAAGTAGCCGTCCCAAAGCCGCACGCCGAGGCCCTGGTCGACGCCGCTCTGGCGGGTGAAGATCTGGCCGGTCACAGCCGTGTCCCACAGCCGCGAGCCCCCCACGCTCCCCCCGTCGTTGAGCACGATGACGAGCTTGGCCAGGTCCCGCGCGGTCGTGTACAGCCCTGCGGCGGCGAACTCCGGGTAGATGTGGCGGCGGCGATCGATCGGCCAGCCTCCCTTGTCGTGGTTCGTCGCCAGGCTGCGGCCCCGCCAGCGCGAGGACGGATCGGTGAAGAAGCCGCTGTCGCTCATGCCGATCGGATCCAGGACGTTGTCTTGCATCCAGTCGGCAAACGACTGTCTCGGAGAAGACTCCCGCTCGATGAGCCGCTGTAGCACCGTGAACCCGCCGCCGGAGTAGGCGCGCTGGTTGACGTCGTCTGGGTCGCCGCGGGTTGCCTTCTTCGTTTGGGGCTGCACCCCGGATCGGGCCGACGATCCGCGCAGCACCTCCAGCGTGTTGGGGACGGCTCGCCCGCGACGGAAGCCGCCGTAGCCGCGCGGACTCAGCCCAGCTTGGTGCGAGAGCAGCATCCGCAGGCTGATCGCGTAGTTCACCCCGGGGATGGTCCAGTCCAGCCGGTCACGGATATCGTCGTCCAGCCCGATCCCGCGCTCCATGGCCAGCCGCAGCACCCCGACCGTTGCGACCACCTTCGAGACCGAGGCCGCCTGAAACCGGGTGTTGGTGGCCACCCGCTCACACGAACCGCGCTCGATTCGGCCGTAGCTGTGGTTGACGATCCGCGCCCCGTTCTTGACCACGCAGACCGAGGCGCCTGGGATGTTCTGCTGCTCCAGGATTTCTCGTACTGCCGCCAACCCACCCGTGGCATGTTGCGAGCGCTCGTAGGCGTTGCTCGACACGTGCCAGCCGCCGCCCGGCGTGAAGGCGACCTGTGTCACGAGCCAGTCTCGCCGGCTGTACTCGGCAAGCTTCTGGTGACACGCGGTCGGGATCTTTCCGACGACCTGCCACCCCGTCCCCGTCAGCAGAACCGCGGCGCCGCTGTCGTGGAACGCGATGCCGCGCAGAGACGCATCATGGGGACTAGACGCGTCGTGGGCACGCATCTGCTGCTCGACGGCACTCGCGATGCCGCGGTTCTCGAACCCGTTGGCGTGCACGATCGAAAAGCCTCCCCCGGGTTCGAACGCGACCGTGAACACCTCTCGTTTTTCGGTGCGTACCAGCTTGACCAGATCGTCGAAACACGCCTGCTCGATGCCGCGCGCAAAGAAGTTGGTCTCGTGCACGATCACCCAGCGGTTGCCTCCCGCCCTCGGAAACGCCACGCAGTTGATGCGATGGCCCTGGTCGAGATACTGGCGAAGCTTGGACCGACACTCGCTGGGGATCCCCGCCGACTCCATCTGGCCGTCCCCGGAGACGACGACCCACCCACCGCTGGGGGTGAACGAAACGACCGACAGTCCCTTGCTGCGCAGGCGCTGGATCGCGTCGTGGGCGGCCGAGGGAAGCCCGCGATCGAACGACTGGGCAACGATGGCACACGGCGGCCGAGACGCGTAGGCGGGCAGACAAAGCCCCGCGGCGGTGGTGCCTGCGGTCAGGGCGAGGAATCGACGGCGATGCAGAGTCATCGATACACTCAGCGCAGCCCGAGCTCGATCCCCTCACGCGGTCTCGATTTTTTTTGTGCAGCCTGAGCCCGTCCGTGCCTCAGTCGGCGCAGCAGCGGAAGCCGGTGGAGTAGTCCCAATGCGAGGTGTTGTGGGCCTCGGTGTCGTACTCGCAGCCGTCGCCGTTGTTCGAGGTGTCGGCGTAGAAGCCACCACGGAAGACGCCGGTGGGATCGGAGATCCACTCGTGCACGTTGCCCATCATGTCGTGGACGCCGTCCTCGGACACGCAGCCCTCGTTCTCACCGGCCGTGTCGACGCTGTTGGGGATCTGCGAGATGCAGGCGTTGCCGAGCTCGGACCAGATCCAGTCTGCAGCCGTGCCGAAGAACTCGATCGCCGGGTGGTCGCGGTCGTCGTTGCAGACGCCCGGCTGCCGGGTATTGCCGTACGGGTACGTCGTGGTGGACGAGCCCCGGCACGCGCGCAGCCACTCGTCGTCGTCGCACAAGCGCTTGCCCGCCTCGGCGCATGCATCGGCCGCCTGGTTTCCGGAGATGTACGCCTGCGGGATGGCGCCTTCGATCGAGACCGCACGCATGCGTCGATTGCCGGGGTTGTGGAAGGGAGACCAGCTGCCCATCACCGAACCGTCGACATCGAGCTCGACGAGCGATGCTTCGTAGCGGTCGACGCAGAAGTCTTCGACGGAGACCATGCCGTCGGGACACGCATCGTCCCAGCTCTGCTCCTCGAGCCCCTCGTTTGGGGCTGGGACCACATCGGGGTCGCACGCGGTGGAGGGGTCGGTGCAGCACTGGATGTTCGAATCACCGGGGCACAGGCCCGGGGTGGGGACGAATGGCCCGTTGCAGCCGGCGACGTCCATGCACACGCCAGGCGCTCCTTCGACGCTGCAGGCGTCCTCGGCCGGCACGCAGCACTGCTCGGTCGGCGGCCCGTCGCACAGGTCTCCACCAAACGCGTTGGAGCCGGCGCCGCACACGTTCACGTGCCCGCACTCGCCCTCGAGCCCCGCGACGCCGCACGCCTGCGGGGGTCCGCCGCCCGTGCTCCCGGACCCGCCGTCTCCGCCAGTCTCGGACCCAGACGTACCCCCCGAGGTGTCGCCGTCGGAGCCCGGGCCCGCGCCGGTGCCCTCGGAGCTGCCCTCCGCGCCATCGGCGGTGTCGGCCTTCGTCGCCCCGCCCGAGTCGTCGCCCCCCGTGCCGTCGCCGGCCGAGACCGAATCCGACCCCTGAGCCGTCAACGCCGGCAATCCATCGTAGTCGCTGGAGCAGCCTACGAGCACCAAACAGAGCCATCCCCATGTACGCATCC
>CAYGTG010000813.1:0-4307 GCA_964352485.1 uncultured Nannocystaceae bacterium
GCGGGGGCGGAGGTGCAGGAGCTTCGCCGCGTGCGTGCGGTTGCCCTGCTTCTGCGCGAGCGCCCGGAGGATGAACTCTCGCTCCAGTGCCCGCCCACCCCGCTTCACCGAGAGATCCGCGACCGGGAACTTCATCGCAAAGGTCTGCCCCGTCGACTCCGCGCGACTGCGGGTCCGCTCAGGCAGCGCGAGAAGACCGATCTGAACGCCCTCCGTCATCACCGACGCATGTTCGATGGTGTTCTCGAGCTCCCGAACGTTGCCCGGCCAGTCGTATGCCAACAGCGCGTTCATGGCGAGTTCATCGACGCCTTCGATGCTCGTACCCAGGCGTCGATTGGTCGAGGCCACGAAGCGAGTCACCAGCGGCGGGATGTCGTCCTTGCGCTCTCGCAGCGGAGGGACCTCGATCGGCATCACGTTGAGTCGATAGAACAGGTCCTGCCGAAACGAACCATCCTCCACCATCGCATGCAGGTCGCGTGACGTTGCAGCCACAACGCGCACATCGACCGTCCGATTTCGGGTGTCACCGACCCGACGGATCTCGTCCTCCTGAAGGGCCCGCAGCAGCTTCACCTGCAGTGGCGGCGGCAACTCCCCGATCTCATCGAGAAAGAGCGTGCCGCCTTCGGCCTCCTCGAACAGGCCCCGCTTGTCCGCTCCTGCGTCGGTGAATGCACCTTTGACGTGACCAAACAGCTCGGACTCGAGCAACGGCTCGGGAATCGCGCCGCAGTTTACCGCCACGAAGGCCTTGTCGACCCTCGGCGAGTGCTCATGGATCCCGCGCGAGATCAGCTCCTTGCCCACCCCCGACTCCCCCAGCACCAAGACCGTGGTCTTGAACGCGGCGACCTTGCGCACCGTTTTGGCCACGGTCCGCATCGGCCCACTGGCGATCAGCATCTCGCCCAGGTGGTCCGTCGCCTCATCGTGAGCCGCCAACCGGGCCCGAAGCGCCGCGTTCTCTCGGCGAAGCCGCTCCCGTTCCTGCGCCTTGCGCAGCGTGAGGACCACCTCGTCCTGCTTGAACGGCTTCGACATGTAGTCGTACGCCCCCGCATGCATCGCCTCGACGGCCAGGTCGATGCTGCCGAACGCGCTCATCACGACGACGGTCAGCCCCGCCCGATGCTCGGCACACCACTTGACCAGCGCCAGCCCGCCCTGCCCCGGCATGCGAACGTCGGTGAGCACGACGTCGACCGGCTGTTGGTCCAGATGCTCGATGGCCGACTCGGCGCTGTCGGCCTCGGCAACTTCGAGTCCCTCGCGCTGCAGCAGCAGCGTGAGCATGTGGCGAACGGGCTCCTCGTCATCCACCACGAGCACCCGCGAAAACGCATCGAAGTCGGCGGGTGCGTCGGTCACAGACGCAGTGTCCTGCAGCCGTCCTCGGAGCTCAACCGACTTGATACTCTGCGCGAAGGTGGCCGCGCCAGCACGAGCCGTAGACCCGCGCCCGATCGCGCGAGGGGACGCCGAGGTTGGTGTTTTGCTGCTGCACGGCCTGACCGGAACCCCGCACGAGGTCCACCACCTCGCGGACGCGCTGTACGACGCCGGCTACGCGGTTCGAGCTCCACTGCTGGCCGGACACACCGATCTCGAGGCTCTCGAGCGCAGCACGTGGCGCGACTGGTACGACTCTGCCGCGGAGGCGTTTGACCGCCTCCGCGACGGCGGACAGCGCAAGATCGTCGTGCTCGGGTTCTCGATGGGCTCACTGCTCGCCCTTCGACTCGCAGCCCTGCGCGCGACAGAGGTGTCGGGTCTCGTCGGAATGTCGGTGCCCCTACGATTTCGTTGGTGGCAGCGTCGCGCCATCGTGGCGATGGCCAAGCTTCGAGGCAGCCGGGTGCTTCGCCGGGCGGTTGGATTCTTGCCCAAAGACGGAGGACCAGACATCCGCGTGATGCGAGAGGTCGACGGCTCCCCGAGTCTCGAAGGTTTCCCCTACCCCGCGCTCGCCGAAATGCTGGCGCTCCAGGCTGAGGTCGCCGACCTCCTTCCCCACGTCCGCGTCCCGACGCTGCTCGTGCACGGTCGCTACGACCACACCGCACCGGTCGAACTCAGCGCGGAGGTCTCGCAGGCCCTCGGCTCGGCCCGCGTCGAGCGTGAGATCCTCCCCCGTTCGTTCCACGGCGTCGGACTCGACATCGATCGAGAGCGAGCGTGTGCCGCCGTGGTCGAGTTCGTCAACTCGCTGCACCTCGAGTAACCCGCGCCTGCACCCGCACCCCTCCAGCACGTCACCATGAACGACACCGACCTGATCCTCGCCATCGACCAAGGCACGACCGGAAGCACCTGCCTCGTCGTCGACCCCCAGCTGCGCGTGCACGGGCGCGCGACCGTCGAGTTTCCGCAGCACTTCCCCAAGCCGGGTTGGGTGGAGCACGACCCGGACGAGCTGTGGAGCTCGGTGCTCACCGCCCTGCAGCAAGCCTTGAGCGCCGCCGATGCAGACCCCGCGAACATCAAAGCGATCGGCATCACCAACCAGCGCGAGACCTCTGTCATCTGGGACCGCGAGACTGGGGCGCCGCTGCACCGCGCCATCGTCTGGCAGGACCGACGCACCGCCGAGCATTGCGCGCGTCTTCGTGCAGCGGGCCACGAAGACCGCGTCCGCGCGGAGACCGGACTCGTGCTCGACCCATACTTCTCCGGCACCAAGCTGTCCTGGGTGCTCGATCACACCCAAGGTGCGCGCGCACGCGCCGAAGCCGGAGAGCTCGCGGCAGGTACGATCGACACCTACGTTCTGTGGCGGCTCACCGGCGGCACGGTGCACGCGACGGAGCCAAGCAACGCCTCTCGGACGATGCTGTGGCCCTTGCTTGGGGGCGGCTGGAGCGACGAGCTGTGCGACCTCCTGGGGGTTCCCAAGGCGATGCTGCCGGCCGTGCACCCAAGCGCACACGAGTTCGGCGCGACCCAAGGTGTGCCCGGTCTTCGTGATGGCATCCCCATCTGCGGAATCGCGGGTGACCAGCAAGCGGCGCTGTTTGGTCAGGCGTGCTTCGAGCCCGGCGAGGCCAAGTGCACCTACGGCACGGGTGCGTTCGTCATGATGAACACCGGGGAGAAGATCGTCCCCTCCAAGCACGGGCTCCTGACCACCGTGGGCTGGAAGATCGGAGACACCACCACGTACTGCCTCGAGGGCTCCTCGTTCATGGCCGGCGCGGTCGTGCAGTGGCTGCGCGATGAGCTTGGGTTCTTCTCCTCCGCTGCAGAGGTCGAGGCGCTCGCGCGCAGCGTCGAGGATGCCGGCGGCGTCATCCTCGTTCCCGCCCATTCTGGCCTCGGTGCACCCCACTGGCGCCCCGAAGCTCGCGGCCTGATTCGAGGACTCTCGCGCGGCACGGGCCGGGCCCACATCGCACGCGCGGCGCTCGAAGGCATCGCACTTCAGATCACCGACCTGCTCGACGCCATGGCGGCCGATCTCGGCGCTCCGCTGGCCGGCCTTCGCGTCGACGGGGGCGCGGCTGCCAACAACCTCCTGATGCAGATCCAGGCCAACCTGGTCGGACTCACGCTGCAGCGTCCGGCCATGCTCGAAGCCACAGCCTTGGGCGCGATTTCCTTGGCGGGCCTGGGCTCGGGGCTTTGGTCCGACACCTCCTCGTTGCGCGACGCGTGGGTCCAAGACCGAGCGTTCACCCCGTCGGGGGACGCGGACGCTCTCGCTGCGCTACGCAAAGCCTGGACCGAAGCTGTCGCCATCGCGTGAGCGAGTCACCGGCACCCGCCCCACCGTGAGCACGGTGTCCGCGGGCTTCGTGCTCACCCACTGCTCGGCTTGGAGAAGTCCGGATTCTCGCCATGCCGCGAACCGTTCGACGGCGGTATGCACAGCACGCGATCGGCGATCGGCCGACAACCACCGCCGGCCCAACATACCGGTCGAGATCACCGCCATCTCGACGATGGTCCGACCGGCCATCGAAACCGTGAGCGTGCTCGGATGCTCGCCGGGGAGCTCGGTCAGCAGCACCACCACCGCCGCGCTTGGACACTGCGCGAGCGTCGGCCACTGCGCAGCCACCCGCCGGACGAAACGTGGAGGCGTCCACTCGGGCAGCGTCCACACCGCGATCTCTTCCTCGCCCGCGAGCTTGGCGGCCACGTGCCCCAGCGGCGGGCACAGCAAGTGATCGGGAAACAGCACTCAAGAGAGCCTACGACGTTACTGTGGGCATCGTGCACTGGCTCCACCGTCCGCTGCCGCCCCATACCCCGCCGAAGGCGCGCCTGCTGTCGGAGGCCGCTCGCTGCGGCCTCCCCGTGCC
>CAYGTG010000814.1:0-4304 GCA_964352485.1 uncultured Nannocystaceae bacterium
GGGCGGGGTACTGCCTCGATGAGATCTCGGACAGCAACGGTGCGTGGAGCGAGGAAGGCTGTCTTGTCGCGTCGTCGACTAAGGTTGCGGTTCGGTAACGGTCGGAAGAAGTGGACAGAGTGCGGCCGGGTCTAGCAGTGGGGCATCGCTTGCTCCCCATTGGCTAGGCGGTGCTGGGGGCGGAACATGGCGGCGGCGGTCTCCGTTCGGGGGGGTCGGTGCAAGAACGAGTGTCGCGGTAGGACGCTCGGTGCTGCGTGGGGCCGTCTCACCGTTTCCGAGTTGGCCGTGTTCGTTGAGGCCCCAGCAGGCAACCCGTCCGTCCTGTCTCCGCCCGCACGTGTGACGGGCGGACGTGGTGATCGCTGTGAGCGTTCCGGTGTTGGCGACCGTCGTCATCGTTTCAAAATTGACGACGGTTCCGTTTGGGCGCAACCCATATCCGAGGCCTGTGCCGTGATGACCGACAGCAACACCGGAATACGGCCCGGGTAGTGTTGTCGGAAGAAGGTATCGCTTCCCCTTCTTCCAGCACTCTGGGGCTGGCTCGTCCGCGGACAGACACTCGGATGTCGCTCGTCCGCACTCGATTGCACCGCGCTCTGTCAGGGCGCAGACGTCTCCATGCTTGAAGTGGAACAGGGCTGAAGGGCGTCCCGATATCGAGAAGCGGTAAGAGGATCTCGGGGGGGAGCATGCGGCCGCGAGTGCGTGGGTAATCGTACAACGGACTCACAGCGCAAGGATAGCGGTCGGTGTCGATGAGGCGTACGCGACCGCCGGTCAGAGCTGTGGCAACGGTTCGTCGCTGCTTTTGTTCCCAGAGACTGCGGAGAACGCTGAGCGCGCAGGGGTGTCCCCGCTGCAATGGCTGGTCTGATTGCACCGTCACTAGGACGTCGGAGCTGCAGCTTGAGAAAGTCGCATGCTCAGGTGAGATGAAGGGGACCGTTCAGTCCTCGTTGTGTTCGATGCCGAGCCCAGTGTGCGGCAGCTGGCGCCCCGAGGTTCAGCTTCTCAGGCCGTGAGCTCTCGAGCCCGGCACTCAGGCCGGACCGTTGGGCGTCTCTCGCCGAGGCTCCGCGTGGGAGGTGTGGCCGAGTTGGCCCCCGCGATCTGGGGGGCGGTCCACAGCAGGTTGCCGAGGTGGTCGAAGAGCTGGTTGCCGGCCACGATCTCCACGTCGCCGTCGTTGTCCATGCCCGCGAGGGCGATGGCCCCGATGTCGGAGCCGGACCGGTGTCGGGGCTCTGCCACTTGAGCGTGCCGTCGTCATCCTCGCTCCAGGGCGAGTCGAGGAGCAACAGGCTGAGAACCTGTCGGGCGTCGGGCGTTTTCGTTCGCAAGCGGTCCAACCAGTACGAAGCCTTGAGTTCTTCGCGATGATGGGTGACGAACCGCCCCGCACCGAACGCACTGGCCTCGGTCCCCAGGGACGCGACAATCGCCTCAAGGGCGACTTCGGTGCGGCGGGCTGCGTCGTCTTCGTTGGTCATCAAACAGCCTGAGCCTAGCCTAGCGGACCCTGGGAGACTGGTGCGGGAATGGGGTGGACAAGCCGGGACCACGATCGTGAAGACGTCCTAAGCGCGGCGCGGAAGACCTGTGGTCTCCACCGAGGCAGCTCGTGGACAACCGGCCCGCGAGAAGACCGAACGAGGCGGGACTCCGGCCTCCATTGATCTGATACAATCTTGCTGTGACGGTTCGGCGTGCAGTCGTTGCGACCACAGTCGTGTTCGTAGTTGGGTGCGGTGGAGGAGTCGCGTCAGCCGGCCCGGGCACGTCGAACGCGGACGTCTCGGGTACGGACACCGAGGCAGGCGGCGGCGAGAGTTCCACGACCTCGGGCACTGGGGGCACTGGCGGGAGCGATGGCGGCGCCCCTAAAGCTGTGTGTGGTGATGGTGCCGTCGACGGGACCGAGCAGTGTGACGACGGGAATCAAGAACGAAACGACGGGTGTACCCCGGCCTGCAAGCTTGAGTCTTGCGGGGATGGTCTCGTTCAAGCCGAAGAACAATGTGACCTCGGAACTGCCAATGCCAATGACGCCTACTGTACGAGCGCGTGTCGACTGAATGTCTGCGGGGATGGTCTCCGGGGGCCTCTCGAAGGATGTGACGACGGGAACGAGGTTGCAAACGACGGGTGTTCTGCTGAGTGCATTCTTGAAACGTGCGGCAACGGACACGTCGAAGATGGCGAGGTCTGTGACGACGGCAACCTAGAGGACGACGACTCCTGCACAACGCTGTGCTTCCCGCCGACATGCGGCGACGGATTGGTGAGCCCAGTCTTCGGCGAGGACTGTGATGACGGCGACATTGACAACACCGACTCTTGCCCAAATGACTGCACAAAGGCAGTCTGCGGTGATTCTGAGATCGAGGCGGGCGAGGAGTGTGATGATGGAGGCGCGACGGGCGACGGTGTGTCGTTGTGCTCTCCAGGCTGCACGGCGAACGTGTGTGGTGATGGCTACCGTGTCCCGGCGGTCGAGGCATGCGACGACGGGCCGAGCACCGGAGATGGAACCAGCGGGTGTACGCCTGGTTGCACTGTGAATATCTGCGGAGATGGGTACGCGCATTCGCCAAGCGAGCAATGTGACGAAGGAGAACTGAATGGATATGCGCCGTGCACGACGAGCTGTGCGAGCGCGCCAGAGATTTCCGAGATTGAAATCGCCCCTGACTCAGCTTGCGTGCGCTACGAGGACGGAGTCGTCCGCTGCTTCGGGGGGCATTCCGACGGGCAGCTTGGATATCCGGCTCTATCAGATGTCGGTGACAACTACGGCGAGATGCCGCCGCCGGCGGTGAATCTCGGTGGGTCTGCCATCGATATCGCAGGGGAGCGTGGGAGCGGATCCCGCTTCTGTGCCGCTCGAAGCGACGGAGCCGTCGTCTGCTGGGGCTCCGGTCGAGGACCGGGCTATTTCGCCCCAGGAGAAATTCCGTACTCAGGGATCCACGGTCCCATGCAAGAGCCTGACGGAGGGTGGAGCGAAGCTCTCTACAATGTTGCTGACGCAGATGGAGAGATGCCACCCGAACCGGTCCCGCTCGGTCCCGGGAATGCTCTGAGGGTTGATGTCGCCGGTAATTCGGCGTGTGCGTTGTTCGACGATGGTGGACTTCGCTGTTGGGGGGAGACCACTCCCCAAGTGGGGACGCTGGGATATGGGACGGCGACGCATCTATGGGCACCCCAGCATTTTCCGCCGCCCAACGTAAACCTCGGCGCGGAAGTCGTCGACTTCGTGCACGCTCGGAATCGAACCTGCACTCTCACGGTCGATAGCACGGTCCGCTGTTTTGGAATCGGAGCGTCGGGCCTACTTGGGCTCGGCGGAACCGCCCCACAAGCGGAGGGCGATACGCTCCAACCTCCCGAGCCGACCGACGTCGGGCCGCCCGTCATACAGATCGCGGGAGGCAACTACACGACATGCGTGCTCGGAACTGACGGTGGGGTTCGATGCTTCGGTTCGAACGCCGGCTGGCTAGGCTACGCACAGCCTGGCGAAGACATCGGGGACGAGCTCGGCGAGATGCCCCCTGCAACACTTGAGCTCGGCCCGGACCCCATCGTCCAGGTCGTTGTATCTCAGTATCAGGCATGCGCGCTCTCGGATCAGGGAGAAGTTCGATGCTGGGGAGGGCAGTGGAGAACCTATGGGTACGAGAGCTTCCATGACCCTATCGGGCACCTGCCGGGGGAGATGCCCCCCGCACCGCTTGACCTCGGAGGCAGCGCCGCCACACTCTTCGCGGGCTCCTTCCAAACCTTCTGCGCGCTCATGACCGACCGAAGTCTGGTCTGTTGGGGTTCAACTGTGTTTGGGAGTCCGGGTACATCCGGCGGAGTGGGAGATCAGCCCGGGGAGATGCCCCCTCCGCGGATCCGCTTGTACGATTGAGGCGGCCTTCCCTGTGGCTCCGTAGCTCCTGCGAGACGCTCGGGAGCTGAGGCGGCCCAGGACGTCGATGGCGGCGAGCTTGGCTTGGTCTCGAGTTTGCGGCCGGCCATGCTGCCGGAGGTGTAGAGGACCGGCCGCAACCCCGCTGCTGTCGAGGACGGGGGAGCTCCACAGCAGGCTGCCGTCGGCTTCGTACACGCTGTAGCTGTTCCCCGAGCTCATCGCATACTCGGGCTGGCCGTCGCCGTCGAAGTCGTGAATGGTGGCCGGGCGTGTCCAGGTGAGGCCCGAAGCGGGGGCGCCGGTGGGGCGCAGGCCCTGGTAGGTGACGGTGCCGTCGTGCTCGATCTGGGCCAGGCCGTCGGCGTTGGTGAGCACC
>CAYGTG010000815.1:0-4301 GCA_964352485.1 uncultured Nannocystaceae bacterium
CATCTCCGCAGCTGCACCGGGCGTACTGCAAGGTTTCGCGACGACGCCGTTGGGCCCAAAGACCAGCGAGACGGCGTGGCGAGGTTATGAGATGTGCTCTAACACCAGTTCGGGTCCGTACCGCGCAGGGATCCACAGCGAAGGCTTGGCATCTTGCGGGGGGTGGCCAGACGTGGGTCCGTTGTGCATACTCTCGGGCATCGTCTGGAACCAACACGTTCCGCCGATACCGAAGAAGGGCGCCCCTGGCCGGCTGGACTTCGAATGAGCAGCTCGCAGCCCACAGGGTCCAGCACGTTCCTCATTTCGGTTACCGGCTGCGCCCTCGTCGCGATTCTCGGAATCGTTTGGCCGCAGAGCCTCCAGCGCTCCGCGGCGGCGCTGACCGAGACCACGCTGCGCTCGCTCGACTGGTTCTACATGGCCACCGTCTCGGGCCTGCTGGTGCTGAGTCTTTGGCTCGCCTTTAGCCGGTTCGGCAAACTGCGGCTCGGCAAGGACGAAGACCGCCCCGAGTTCTCCACGCTCAGCTGGATGGCGATGCTGTTTTCCGCCGGGATGGGCGCGGGACTGCTGTTCTGGTCCGTCGCGGAGCCGATGACACACTTCGCGAGCCCGCCCACCGGCGAGGCCTCCACCGCAGCGGCGGCGCAGCAAGCGATGGTGATCGCGAACTTCCACTGGGGCCTGCATGCCTGGGCGATCTACGCGATGGCGGCCCTTGCACTCGCGTACTTTCGCTTCCGGCACGGCACGTCGTTTCTGCCCAGTGCCCCGATTCGGTGGGCCTTCGAGGGCCGCTGGGTGGCGCCGTTGGCCAAGTCCGCCGACCTGCTCGCGGTGCTGGCGGTCGCATTCGGTGTCGCCGGCGCGATGGGCCTTGGCATCATGCAGCTGCAGACCGGGCTCAGTCTGCTCATTCCGGTTTCGGGAACCTCTGCCTGGGTGAGCCTCGGCATCTTGGCGGTGCTGTTCGCCTCCTACATGCTCTCGGCCGCGACGAGCTTGGACAAGGGAATCAAGTGGCTGAGCAACATCAACATGCTGCTCGCCATCGTGCTTCTGCTCTTTGTGCTCTTCGCAGGCCCAACCGCCCAGCTGCTGCGCACGTTCGTCACTTCGGTGGGTGACTACGCGACGGGCGTCGTGTCGATGGCGCTGCAGCTGTACCCCAACCAAGATCTCGGAGGCTGGCAGCGATCGTGGACGCTCACCTACCTCATCTGGTGGATCGCGTGGGCCCCGTTCGTCGGGGTGTTCGTGGCGCGGATCAGCCGTGGCCGAACCATTCGCGAGTTCGTCCTCGGCGTCCTGCTGGCGCCCACCTGCTTTTCGATGTTCTGGTTCGCGGTCTTCGGCGGCACGGCGTTCGAGCAGGAGCGATCTGGGGACGGCGGGATCGCGCGGCTGGTGCTCGAGGACGTCACCGTGGCTCTCTTCGCGGTGTTCGATCAGCTCCCCCTTTCCCCGCTGCTCACCGGCCTCGCGGTGACGCTGGTCTTCGTCTTCGTAGTGACCAGTGTCGACAGCGCAACCTACGTGCTGAGCATGATGACCAGCGGTGGTGATATGGACCCATCGCGCAAGCTCAAGCTGTCGTGGGGCACCGCCCTCGCGCTGCTGGGTGGGGCCCTGCTTTGGGCCGGCGATCCAGCCACCGTGCGAGCGGTTGCGATCAGCGGCGCGATCCCGTTCACGTTCGTGCTGCTGATCCAGGTCGGCGCGTTCATGCGGGCCCTGTTTTTGGATCAAGACGCACCGACGAGGGGCGCGGAGTGACCGCGCGACCCCTGTGCGCATGGGCGGCCCGCGCTCTGTTGGCGTTCTCATCGCTCAGCGCTGCACTGGGGTGCTCGAGCGGAGACATCCGCATCGGAACCAAGCCGTTCGCGGAGCAGGAGATCGTCGCTGAGATCCTGGGGCAGGTGCTGGAGGCCTCGGACGTGAAGCTGCGCGCCCCCCATCGCTGCGCCGACACCTACTCGTGCCAGCAGGCCCTCGACGAGGGTCGAATCGATGTGCTGCTGGAGTACACCGGCACCGCTTTGCACCTGCTTGGAGACACGGCGCCGACACCCACGACCGCAGCCGCGATCACCCGCCTGCAGGCTCACTACGCAGAGTCCGGGCTCGAGTGGGTCTCGCCGCCCGGGTTCTCGAACAGCTACGTCTGGGTCTTGCGGGCCTCTGCGAACGGGAGCGAACAAACGCTCTCGCAGCTCGCTGCGCGGGGGGAACCGATCCGGGTCGCCGTCGATGCCGAATACATGCAAAGGCCACGAGATGGGCTGACCGCGACGGCCGACCGATATGGGATCGAGATCGCCGCCTCGCCGCTGGTCATCGCGGACCCCCTCGAACGCTACAAGGCGGTGGCGACCGGCCTCGCCGACGTCGCCGTCGGCTACACCACCGACGTGAATCCAAGCGATCTAGGCTTGGTGGCGCTCGAGGACGACCTGGAGTTCTTCACGGACTATGACGCCGCGTTCATGGTCCGCTCCGACGCACTCCAGCGCGTGCCCGAGCTCGGACCCGCCCTCGCAACGCTGGAGGGCGCGATCGCAGACGAGCAGATGCGCCAAATGAACCAAGCGGTCGCGCTCGAGGGCGCCTCGACCGAAAGGGTCGCACGCCGCTTCGTACACGAAGCTGCGCTGGTCCCAGACGAGGACGCCCCACGGCGCACCATCGCGATCTCTGTGGCCGTCGGATCCCAGACCGTCAATCGAGCCGCCGGTACCGTCTCCCTCGCCGCCTTCCGCCAGCTCTACCCAACGCGTCCGATTAGCCTCGCCAACCACAGACACCCCCTCGACGCGGTGGCCGAGGGCAAGAGCCGATTCGCGCTCGTCACCGCCGATGGCTTCTTCTTCCGGGACCGCAAGCAGCGGGTGCAGCGACGCCAGGATGTCGAGGCGATCGCGGTGCTTGGGCACGCCCTGATCCACCGACTGCGACGGCCCGAGTCGACATCGACCACGATCGGAGTCTCGTCCGAGGGCGGCGAAGCGGCGCTCGCAGTCGCCGAGATGATCGGTGAGGACATCGAAACCTTCGACGACGACGCCGCCCTCATCGAGGCGCTTGGGCGAGACGCGGTGGGCGAAGCGGTGATGCTTGCGCCCGCGGGCGACCCTGCGCTCGTGGACGCGGTCGACCAAGGGGCCCAGCTCATCTCGGTGCCCTCCGAGCCCAACCCCAAGTGGCAGCTGGACCATCCCTATCTTCGCCCAAGCCGCATGCCCCCGGGTGTCTATGCGGTCGGTGGCCCACCGATCGAGACCTTCTCCACCCAACTCGTGCTCGCCGGTCCAGCGTCCGCACCCGGCGGTGGTCGTGTCGTCGGAGGACCGGCTGCCGCGGTCGAGTTGCGCCACGGCAGCATCGGACCGCTCGAGCGCCAACAGCTCATCACCGCCCTAGGGGTCTTCGAGACGCCCGACCCCAGCCTCCCCTCGGCCTCGAACACCGCGCCCGAGCCCGAACAGGAACCGTGGGTCGATGCGCTGTTCAACGGCCTCGCGTTCCTGTTCCTCGGCTGGCTCGCGGTCATCGTCTTGGCACCGCGCCGAGGCTCTCCGGTCGCCGACGCCGAGTCGCCGTCGTAGCCGCCCGAACTGTTGACGATGGTCCGCGGCGTCGCCCACGACTTCAACGGGAAGGATGCTGCAGCGGCGTGATAATGTTCGCGCTCAGTTGGAGGGCGGACATGGATCCGAAGATCATCGCAGCGAAGACACAGACGTTCCTCGACGACAAGATCGAATTCTACGACCCCCAGCAGGGCGGAGTGGGAGCTGCCGTCTACCTCACGGAGGCGATGTTGGCCTTCGCCTCGCACCCGACAACCACCCGCGAGCCCGACGTTTCCGTCTTTGGGTCGGCGTTCGGCCTGGGCTTGGGCGAGGATGTCCCCGGCATCCCAGAACGGTTCGAGCGAACCCGGGCGACCCTCCTCAACTGGCTCGGACCCCAGTCGGAACAAGAGCGAATCTCGTTCAGAGACGTGATGCTTCGGCACTATCAGCACTACCAGCAGGAGGACGCAGCGGAGCGACTGCACGGTCTGCTTGGACTGCCATTGCCGGCTCCAGACCCCGGCTACCAGTCGCAGGCTCGCGGCGGCGCGCAAGTTGAACGTCCATCTGATCAGGAACAGGCCGAGTGGACCGAGAAACTGAGGCTGGTCGTCAAGCGACTGGAGACTCGCGTCGACGAACGCGGCGTCGTGACCGACGACGCGTGGGCTGGCGTGATCCGGAAGCAGGCGCAACTCGACGAGGACGTCGACGAGGACG
>CAYGTG010000816.1:0-3215 GCA_964352485.1 uncultured Nannocystaceae bacterium
CTGGTGGGCTGTGGGCGCGCTCGGAGTCGCCGGGATTGCCATCGCATCGCTGTGGCCCGCGCAGCAGCAGGATCCGGCCGCCTCCGAGCTCGCGCCCGATCCGTGCGCTTTGGTGGCCGCTCCAGCCGAGGCGGTCTGGACCCCAGCGCGAGCCGAGGCGCTGCGCGAGCGGATGTCGGCGGTTGCGCCCGGCTATGCGCCTGCGGTTGCGCGCCGGGTGACGGACCGGGCTGACGCGTGGGTTGAACGCTGGGCCGAGCAAGCTGTGATCGCGTGCCGCTCCGGCCAGGATCTGGCTCCTCCCGTGGCGGGACTTCGCGCAACCCAGAGCTGTCTCTCGGCCAGCCTCGACGAGTTCGATGCCTTGCTGTCTGAATTCGATGAAAGCAGCGGCCGGGGCGTGACGCGGGTTCTGACGACGCTCGACCGCATGCCGGAACCCAAGCGTTGTGCCCGGCGGGCGTTCGTGGACGCCGCCTTTACAGCGGCCGCCACCCCAGCGCTCGAGGCTGCGCGACGACAGCGAAACCTCGCGGAAGTCGAGCTTGCGCGAGGACGGTACGAGTCCGCGCTGCCGCTGGCGCTCGAAGCTCGAGCGGCGCTCCCGCTCGGAGAGAATCTCGCCCTCGACGCGGAGATCGCTGTCCTTGGTCAAAGCCCTCCCAAGTGCCCAGCGGATGCGCGCATCGATCTCGATGGACCTAGGCAAGGTCGCTTACGCCCGAGGCGACTTCGACGCTGCGATTGCGGCGTTCGAGCGGGTGATCGTCGCGAACGAACACGCTTTGGGTGCCAGACATCCGGCCGTCGCGGATGCACGGCACAACCTGGGCAGCATCATGGTTGCGGCGGGCCGGCTCGAGGAGGCCGGACCCGTTCTCGACGCCGCGCTCGAGGGTCGCAAGCTCGCCTACGGAGCCGAGCACGCCAAAGTCGCGAGCACGTTGAACTCGATTGCGAGTATCGCGTTCTCCCAGGGGCGCTACGCGGATGCGCTCGTCGCCTACACAGAGGTCGCCGAGAGGTTTCGCGTTGCGCGGGGCGGCCCGCACGTCTCCATCGCGGAGGCGGTCGCGAACCGTGGGCGCGCGTTGACGGGCCTCGAACGGTTTGAAGAGGCCGATGCTGCATTCGAGGAGGCGAGCACGATGCTCGAGCCCCTCGTTGGGGTCGAGCACTTGTCGTACGCCGACGCGCTCAGCGGCTGGGCGAGTTCGCGAGCGCTGGCCGGTGATGGCGAGACGGCTTGCGAGTTGTATGCCCGTGCGGTCGAGATTCGACGACGGGGCTTGGGCCCGACGGCTCCGCGGACCCTACAAACCTCCCTCGCGCTGGCTTCGGCGCATCGGCAAGCCGGCCGACTTTCGGCGGCACGCCGGCTCGTGCGGGCGGTGCTCGAGACCCCTGCGTTGGGCGAGGAGCTGACCCGGCAGGCGCGGCTCGAGCTGGGCTGGGTCGAGGTCGCGGCGAAGCGCCCGTCCGCGGCCCGGCAGGCGTTCGAGCGGGGGCTCGAGGGGGCTGAGGCCGGTGCCGAAGACGACGCCTCCCGAAAGGCGCAGGCCTGGCTGACGGCCCACGCCGGCCGCTGAGCTCTGCCGTATACTTTGGGTGTGGCGCGAACCGATCACCAGCTGCTCGTGGCGTGGTCCGCTGGTGACCGCGCAGCCGGACAGGTCCTGGTCAAGCGCCACGTTGGATCCGTCTACGGCTTCTTCCGCAACAAGCTGCAGGGGGATGTGGACGACATCGTGCAGCGAACGTTCCTCGCGTGTTTGGAATCGCTGCCTCGGTTTCGTGCGGAGTCATCCTTCCGGACCTACCTGTTTGCCATCGCTCGAAACACGCTGCTGATGGAGCTGCGCGCTCGCTATCGAGGTCCGACGGCGGCCGACGCTTCGACGGACTCGGTGTTTGAGCTGGGATCTCGCGCCGATCCGTCGCTCCCCTCGTCGATCGAGGGCCACCGGCAGCAGGTTCTGCTGCTCCGCGCGCTGCGGCACGTCCCGCTCGATGACCAAATCGCGCTGGAGCTGTTCTACTGGGAGGGGTTGTCGAGTCGGGAGATCGGCGACGTTCTGGGGCGGCCGGATGCGACCATCCGAACGCTGCTTCGGCGGGCTCGGCAGCGACTCGATGCGAGCATCGCCGAACTTGGGGAGGATGCAGGGCTGGTCATTTCGACGACCGAGGGGTTCGAAGACTGGGTTGCGCGCGTACGTACGGCGCTCCGCTGAGAGCCGCGCGAGGGCGGCGTGCTCAGGCCGCCAACGCGCGTTTTCCGTCCATGT
Source organism: uncultured Nannocystaceae bacterium (assembly GCA_964352485.1). Classification (GTDB taxonomy): domain Bacteria; phylum Myxococcota_A; class Polyangia; order Nannocystales; family Nannocystaceae; genus CAJXVA01. Next base: position 2,289 of record CAYGTG010000816.1, read on the forward strand.
CGCGGCTCCAGAACGCTCGCAGCGTGGTGCGCAGCTCTGAGATTCTTTGCGACCGAACCGACTCCCGCAAGGCCTGAGCGAAGCGAAGCGCGATGCGGTTTGCGGCGAGGTATCGCTGCTGGAGCTCGGCGGGTCCGGGCAGCAGCTCAAAACGAACGTACAGGCGCTCGACGAGGTGCTCGAAGGTCGAGGGGCTGGTGGGCCAGCGATGGAGCAGGATCAACGCGAGCTTGTCGACCTCGGCCTGGGTCTCGAGCTCCAGCCCGCTGACGGGTCGTTCGCACCGGGCCGCTTCGGCCATGTAGACCAAGTGACTGAGGCCCTCGAGGACGGGTAGAGACTCGCCCAGCCCTGCATCGCTGAGCGACTCCTCGAGCGAGCGCCGCTCGAGCAGGCGAAGGGTTTCTTCGCCGAAGACCAGCGCGACACCAAGGGCGTCCTCTTCCTCGCGCAACAGCAGCGTCTCCCGGGGGCCACCGTCGACGCGGTGCACGACCTCGGCCGGGTCAAGGCCCGAGCGGGTCTGATACAGCGCCTCGATGCCGTCGAACAGGGCGCGGAGCTTTCGGTCGACAGCCGCTGGGGCGCCGCTGCTCACTGCACGACGTCCGACCGGTCGGGATCGATGAGCACGCCGGCGGCGACCAAGCGGCGGAGATCTGCATCGTCACCCTCGAGGCGCCAGCGCTCGTAGAGCTCGAGGAGGCCGCCATCGTTTGCGGCGGAGTTCCCCGTTGGATTGGCAACATCGCCGATGACCTCGGCGACCGCGTCGAAGTTGGCGGCGATGCGACGCAGGACGTCGAGGTGGCCGCCGGTCGGCGCGTCGGTGACCGCGCGGTAGGCCGCTGTCCCGATCCCCTTGACGTACCCGACCCCGACGGAGCTGCGGGCCATGCTCCGAGGAACGACCCCCGAGATGTACAG
>CAYGTG010000816.1:3225-4300 GCA_964352485.1 uncultured Nannocystaceae bacterium
CGGGAGGTCCGGCCGGCAGCATGGGTGCGCGTGGCGTAGCGAGCGAGCAGACCGACGATGTACGCCTCCACATCAGTGGACAGCCGGCGCGGGCGCTCGGATTGTGCTCGCTCGATCTCCTCGAAGAAGAAGGACTCCAGCGTGGTGTGCTGGTTGGCAAAGTCGTGGGTCATCAGGCGGCCTTTCAGTCGGTCTCCTTTTAACTGTGGGAGTGCTCACGGCTCGCGACCAGGTCTGATCGCCATTTTTTTCATTTCGGGCGGTTGACCACCCTAGGTCGCGGCTTATGCTCCGGGCCGCTAGCACTCGACCACCTCGACTGCTAGTCGCCTGAGATTCTTGAGTCATTTCGGCGGAGCACGCGCTACGCACATGTGCGTCAACGCATGCTTTCGGTCCGAAACACTCCCTCCACGAACCCCCAAAAATTCTAGAGCGAAAACCGATGAAAATCCGTCCCCTTCACGATCGTCTCGTCATCAAGCGCGTCGCCGAGGAAACCAAGACCTCCGGTGGCCTGTTCATTCCTGACTCCGCCAAAGAGAAGCCCGCACGCGGCAAGGTCGTCGCCGTCGGCGAAGGCAAGCGCGACAAAGACGGCAATCGCATCGCTCCCGACGTGAAGGCTGGCGACGAGATCCTGTTCGGCAAGTACGCCGGCACCGAGCTGAAGCTCGAAGGCGAAGAGCACATCGTTCTCCGCGAAGAAGAGGTCCTCGCCGTTCTCGAGTAGTTCTCGAGTCGACCCCGCTTCGAGCTCACATCCGACCCCCTTCGACAATCAGCCCGATTTCCAGAAAGACAACATCATGGCAGCCAAAGAAGTTCGTTTCGATGAAGCCGCGCGCAAGGCAATCCTTCGCGGCGTAAACACCCTCGCTGACGCAGTGAAGGTCACCCTCGGCCCCCGCGGTCGCAACGTCGTGATCGACAAGTCCTGGGGCTCCCCCACGATCACCAAGGACGGCGTCACCGTCGCCAAGGAGATCGAGCTCGAAGACAAGTTCGAGAACATGGGCGCGCAGATGGTCAAAGAAGTGGCCTCGAAGACCTCTGACATCGCCGGCGACGGAAC
>CAYGTG010000817.1:0-4297 GCA_964352485.1 uncultured Nannocystaceae bacterium
ACCCAGATCGCCCCGATGCCCGACCCCACCGAGGAGTCGAGCACCGGGATCGGCCCGATGCCCAACCCCACCCAGGGAAGCAGCAGTGGAAGCAGCGGGGGCAGCTTGGGGACGGGCAGCACCGGCATCGCGACCGGCAGTACCGGCGACAGCGGGACGACCGAGATTGCGCCCATGCCACCGCCGACGACCTCCGGCTGATGCGGCGACGAGCATTGCGACGGGCCCGGCCTCGCCTCGCGGCTGCCTGGCGAGACTGGATTCAGGACAATCTCGCCCGCGGCGCAGATGTGGCCGAGGTCATCTCGGCGCTCGTCGAGGAGAATGTGCCAGTGGCGCTGGCGCGCGCGGCAGTGCATCGAGCCAGGCGAGCGCCCGCGACCACGGCGGCTCGGGCGTGGGCGCAGGTTGGCCGACTCCGAGCCGAGCTCCGGGCTCCGCAGATCGAGCGCGTCTCGTTCCCGGGTGTGCAGGCGTTCTATCGCCGCTATTGGGAGACGAACACCGCGGTGTGTTTCGAGGGCTTTGCCCAGGACTGGCCCGCGTGCTCTCGCTGGAGTCCGTCCTACTTTGCCACCGAGTTCGGCGACGTTCAGGTCGAGGCGTGTACGGGGCGCAGCGCCGATGCGCACCCTGACATCAACGCGGCGAAACATCGTGAAGAGATGTCGATGGCCGAGTTTGTGGTACGGGTCGAGGCCGCCGGAGTGTCCAACGATCTGTACTTGATCGCGGGCAATGGGAACTCGCGGAGCGACGACCTGGCGCCCTTGTTCGAAGATGTGTCTGCCCCGCCGGGGCTGTTCTCGAGCGAACACCTGCGCGCGTCGTCGGCCTTGTGGTTTGGCCCAGCCGGGACGATCACGGCGCTGCACCACGACACGTCCAACATCTTGTTTTGCCAGATCTTGGGCCGGAAGCGGGTGCGCTTGGCTCCGCCCGACAACCCGCTTCTGCTGCCGTTTGCCCGGGGTCTCTATAGCCATATCGACCCACGCGATCCGGCTCCCGAGCACGTGGACGCAGCCGGCTCGATGTTCGAGGTGGTGGTGGAGCCTGGGGATGCGCTGTTCATCCCGGTGGGCTGGTGGCACCACGTCGAAGCGCTCGACGTTTCGATCAGCCTGGCGCTCAACGCGTTCGGCCGGAACAATCTCTACCCGGGGTTCCTCCCCGGGCTCGGCTGAGCCGCTGGCTCACTGCCGGTGGGATACTTTGACGAAACCTTCGACCCAATGGCTGACACTATGGCCGGAGCCCTCATGTCGCGACGCATCCCCTCGACCATCCTCAACCCTTCTGCGCGTCCGCTCACACGCCACCTCGGACGGAGGCTGGCAAGCCGCCTCTGCGAGGCGGTGACTCCGGCCGTCATTGGGTTGTTGGGGCTGAGCGCGGCGGTTGCAGACGCGGCACCGCTGGTCGCACCGCCCGACCCGTCCGCGATCATCGGCGGTGGCCCCTCGCTTCCGTGCGCGTGGCCATCCACCGTATTCCTGGAGAACTGCACCGGCACGCTCATCCACCCCGAAATCGTCGTCTACGCCGCGCACTGCGGTGCCGACCGAGAGCGCGTCTGGTTTGGCGAGGACATCTCCTCGGGGATGGCTCCCGAGGGCGAAGGGTTTTCGGTCGACACCGAGTTCTGCATGACCAACCCGGGTTGGGACACGGCCAAGGACATCGGCGAGGGGAGGGCGAACGACTACGCCTTTTGCAAGCTCGCCGAGCCGGTGCTCGACGTTCCGATCGTGCCGCCGGTGATGGGGTGTGAAACGACAGCGCTGAACTCGGGAGCTCCGGTGACGCTGGTGGGGTTTGGGGGCAGCGACCAAGACACCTTTGGCGTGAAATTCGAGGTGGAGACCGAGCTGCACTACATCGACGATTGGGGGGCGGCGGTGATCGGCGGCGGTGGGTTCAGCCCTTGCGCGGGGGACTCGGGCGGTCCGGCATTCATCCAAATGCCCGACGGGACCTGGCGCAGCTTTGGAATCGTCTCGGGCCCAAACTTCGGCAACTGCGGGGACGCGATGTGGTTTGCCACGATCCACGACGCCGTCCCGTTCATCGAAGTGAACTCGGGCATCGATGTGAGCTCGTGCCACCAGTCCCATGGCCAGTGGAACCCCAGTCCGAGCTGTGGCGGCTTCCCGGCCGAGCCCTGGGATGGCGTGGGTAAGTCGTGGGCAAACGGTTGCGCCGGAGGTCCGGTGGGCCCGGACCCAGACCAAACCTGCGGCCCCGCCTTCGACGGCGAGGGCGATCGGACCGCGCCCGAGTCGTCCATGACCGCGCCCGAGGACCGAACGCGTTTCGATACCGAAGCCGGCCAGGAGAGCGTCGTGATCGCTGTCTCGGCAGAGGCGGCGGATGAGGGCAGTGGGGTCCAGAGCGTCGAGTTGGTGATCAACGGCATCTTCGTCCCATCTTCCCTTCGCCTCGGACCGCCGTACGAGTGGCCGATCACGCTCAGCGCGGGCGTATGGGAGATGCACGTGGTGGCCACCGACTGGTCGGGGAACGAAGGGGAGTCCGAGAGCATCGTCATTGGGGTCGACCAGGAGCCACCGCCTGCGCCGCCCGAGCCCGAGGGGACCAGCAGCAGCGGCGCGGCGGACGACACCGGCGATGCTGGTTCGGAGTCCAGCACGACCGGGGTGGGGACGAGCGGCGCTGCATCGTCGAGTTCCGGCAACGAGGCGTCGAGCGGAGGTGGAGCACAGCTGGCCGACGACGGGGACGGGTGTGGCTGTCGAGCGACCGAGTCACCCTCCAGCATGTGGGCGTTGCTCCTCTTGTTGGGATTGACGCGACGACGGCGACGCATTGCGGCGGTTGCGATTCCGCTGACCCTGTTGGGCTGCGGGGACGACGGGTCCGGCACCCAAGCCAGTGGCAGCAGCACCGGTGGCGCGTCCACGACCACCGAGGCGACGACGGCAGCGGAGATCACGACGAGTGGTTCGAGCGAGTCGTCGAGTTCGTCGACCGGATCGGCCCTGGCCGAGACCACCGACGCATCGAGTTCGTCCACGGGGGTTGCATGCGAGCTGGGGAGAGAAGCGTGCGGGTGTCTCGCCGATCTTTCGTGCGATGCCGGCCTGGGCTGCGCGCTCAATGAATGCGTGCCGTGCCCCGCCGGTACGCTCAACTGCCCCTGCGATCCTCGAGGCGGTGGCCCAGGCACGTGCGAGGGCGACCTCAGCTGCCAGGGCGGGTTGTGTGTTGGGGGCCAGCCCTGCCCATTCCTGGAGAACGGGTCGTGCGACGAGCCCGAAGGCACCGACGTCTGCTTTCCAGGCACGGACGCGTTCGACTGCTGCGCGGTTGTGCCCGACGTGTGCGAGGAGCTTTCCGCGGGCGGTCGCTGCCCCGACGGATCGGATCCACAAGACTGCGGGGACTCGGGCACCGGTTCCACGTCCACGGGCACGACCGGGACCACCGACTGAGCGGCCACGACTCAGGCGGAAAACCCCTCCCCGTCGAGGGCTACAGGGCCCGTTTTGCCGGGAGGCGGAGGGCGCTGACCCCCAACAAAGACCCCTCGAGCCGCGTAGGATTGAGGGGTGGTGGGGTACGCCAACCAAGGACGATTCCTGTGTGCGTTGCTGGTGACGGGCTGCGTCGCCGAGGACGTCGACAACAACGACGCGGGGACGACGAGCGCCGCGGCTTCAACCTCCGCGGATACCGAGGTCGGTGAAGCGCCGGGGTCCGACTCGAGCACCGGCGCACCGGACGGCACGAGCTCGGGCCCTTCGATGAGCACCGGCGAGACATCGGCCGCGACCACCTTGCCACCGACCGACGGCGAAGTCGGAGATGAGGGCTCCACCGGTACACCGCTACCCGAGGGACCTGGGTGTAGCGTCCAGGTCGTGACCCACGGCGAGCTCTTCGATCCGCTTCCCAAAGGCGAGGAAGCCGGACTCTTCCCGGTGAGCGTGGGCGAGGCGCTCGAAGACTTCTGCGGTTGTCACACCTTGATGAGCAACGCCCAGAACATCGAGCACCCGGGGCTCGAGGCGCCCGGTGGCACGCTGTTTCTGGAGTACTCCGATATCGGTCGACCCTTCGGCGGCGGCACCTTGGGCGATGCGATGGCCGAAGAGGTCTTCGGCTACGCGATGCCGCCGGGAAGCTGCTCGTACCCGAGCGACCCCGCGAACATTCTTCGCAAGTGGTTCGAAGAAGGCATGCCCGACGGCAGCAACTTCACGCCGCCCAAGGGCTAAGTCCTGATAGGGGCCTTTCGAAAAGGCCCCTCACTGCGGCCGACAAGTCGCCCTTC
>CAYGTG010000818.1:0-4284 GCA_964352485.1 uncultured Nannocystaceae bacterium
TCCGCAAAGCACTGCAACGTCGGCCCCACGGCGAGCCAGCCCGAATCTGTCGTCGGCAGACCCAAGTGCTCGAGGATCGATGCCGGTCGGATGCCACCGGCCCAAAGCACGAGGTCCGCCCGGACGCTTCTCGTCGAGCCGCTCGAATCGAGCTGCGCCTGTGCATCCGCGACGCGGCGCACCCGGCTCGAAACATCGATGCTCACGCCCTGAGCCTGGAGAGCCGCGTGCGCCTTGCTCGAGATCCGCGTGCCCATGCCTTGCACGACCGCAGCCGCCGACGTGACCAGCCGGACCTTCGGCGCCGCCCAGCCAGCGGGACGCGTGCGGGCAAGCGCGGCAAGTTCGCCCGCCAGCTCGCACCCGCTGATCCCGCCCCCGACGACGACGATCTCGGGCTGCCCATCTGCGCCCTCGAGCAGCGCGCGAAGGGCCTCGCGAGCCCGATTGAAGTCGGCTTCGTACTTGTAGCCGAGGACCTGCTCTGCGCCCTCGATCCCCACCGGCGCCTCGAATCCGGAGCCCAGCGCGACGACGACAAAGCGGCCGGACTCGGTCGTACCGTCCGCAAGTGTGACCGTCTTGGTCGCCGGATCGAACGACTCCACGTCCGCGTGCACAAACCGGGCGCCCGGGACCGACTCGATGAACGCTCGCGTGTCGAGACGAGATGAGGCCGGGTCGAGGACGCCGCAAAGCCGCTCCTGCACGAGCGGCAGGTACCCGTGGTGTGTTTGTCGGTCGACCACGACCAGCGGGGGCGGCTTGCCGTCAAATGCCCGGACCAGCTGATAGACCAGCTCGACCCCCGCGAACGAGGCCCCGAGGATCAAGACGGCGCCGTCAGTTTCCGAAGACATGAACCTTGTCCCGAACCGAGGCCGGAAAGCGCTGGGCGACCACCTGTTCGGCTTGCGCCTTGGAGTGTCGAGCGCTTCGATGCACGAGCACGAGCGCCTCGCCTTCGAACCGTTCGGCACGTTCGATCATCTCGTCGACGTGGGTGTGCCCCCACTGCCGCGTGTGCTCGACGTCGCGCCGGTCGTCCCATGACGTCACCTCGTGCACGAGCACCTTGGCCTGACGGACCAGCGGCTCCCGATCGAACAGTTCGATCGTCGTGTCCCCGGTGACGCAAAGCACGGGCTCGACGTGCGGCTCGGTGACGGTCGTCCCCTGGGCCCGAAGGGCCTGAATCTGCTCGCCTGGCAGATCGGCGAACGCGTCGCGGAGCCGCAGGGTGCTCCGACGGATCACCCACGCAAGCGACGGCACGCGATGCACCGAGCGGACGGCGACCGCCTCGATGCCCTTGCGGACGGAAACGACATCCCCAGGGCTGTGGCCATGCAGTCGCGTCTCCATCTGGAAATCCTCGATCTCCGACCACGCAGCGAAGATGCGCTGGAGCGGATCCAGAATCTCGAGCGGCACGTGAACGTCGGAGGCCTCCTGTTGCATCATGTGACGCTGTGACAGGAGGTACGGCAGGCCACCGAGGTGGTCTTGGTGCCCGTGCGATACCAGAATTCGAGCGTTCTTCAGCTGGCCGGACACCGGGACGCCCACATCGAACAGGACGCCCAGCTCCGCCACCCGCAGGCTGGTGGCGATGCCGCCGCGGGCGACCCCCGTGAGCGTCAGGCCGCCCACTTGGAGCGTGTCGTCACCGAAGTCCACGGGCGGGATACGTACGCCTCAGGCGACGAAGTTGCGGTTGGGCGTCCAGAGCACCGCGGGCGGGCCGGCCGGCGCGGGCGCGGAGGAGCTGTCCGCACCCAGCGACAAGGCCATCACCTCGTGCGCCGCCTTGATGATCTTTTGGGGGGAAACGACCAACTGTTCTTCGAGGCGAGCGTTCTGCGGAATGCCGGGGACGGCATCTTGCCCAAGCACCCGAGTCGCCAGCGGCTGCCCCGCCATCGCCTCGATGACCGATCCCTGAAGCTCGCGGCCCAGGCTGGCAAACACGCGGTCCTCGTGAACGACCAGCATCCGGCGGGTCTTGGCGACCGAGGCCATCACGCACTCGAGGTCCGGCGGCACGATCGTACGCAGGTCGATCATCTCGACATCGATGCCCGCGGGCACCAGGGCTTCGATCGCGGCCTTCACAAAGATGGTGCAGCGGCCCCAGGTCACGATCGTGAGATCGGAGCCCTCGCGGCGCACCGCAGCCTTGCCCAGCGGAACCCGGAAGTCGTCGGGAATCTCGGGGGCGTGGCCTTCGAACGCGATGGCGCGCTTGAGCTTGGCGACCTCCGTCTTGTCGGTCGGCTCTCCGGGGAACGCGTCGCCGAGCGTCATCCGGTACAGCCCCTTGGATTCGAAGAACAGGACGGGTCCGGTGAACTCTGCCGCGCTGCGCAGCATCCCGTAGATGTCACGCGAGGTCGTGGGCGCGCAGATCGTCAAGCCGGGGATCGAGCCGTAGAGCCCTTCCATGCACATCGAGTGATACACGGCGCCCCCGTGCAGCGGCTCGGTGGGCAGCCGGACGATGACGTTGGCGTGGATCGTCCCGCCCGAGGTCCACAAGAGGTTGCCCAGGTACACCAGCCAGTGCAGCGTGTTGAGGCTGTAGTCGCTGAACTGGATCTCGGGCAACGCGGTGGAACCCTCGTGCAGCGCAAATCCGGTCGCAGCACCGAGGATGAGCGGCTCGTTGATCGGCGCGTCCTTGACCTGCCCGGGGAACTGCGCGAACAGTCCGCGCGTGGCCTGCATGACGCCGCCCTTGGCTCCGACATCCTGCCCGTAGACCCACGTCATGGGGTTCTCCTTGAGGATGGCGCCCAGTGCAGCTCGCATCGCGCCGTTGATCGAGATGACCGTGTTGCGACCCTCGAGCGGAGCCTCGACGGACACCGGGAACGGGTCGCGAATGTGCTCGAAGATCGACTCGTAGGTGGGCTCGGGCTCGGACTCGGCCTGGACCATCGTGCCCACGATGTACTCGTCGGCCTCGGTTGCGACCGTGCCGAGGTCGTGGCGAAGGAAGTAGTCCTTGGACTGACCGTCCTTGCGGCGCACGATATCGCCCTCCTGCAGCACGCCCTGGTCGACCAGGGCCTGTCCGAAGTCGAGCAGCGGGTCGTGCTGATCGAACTTGAACGTGACGTCGGCCGCGGAGCTGTGGTCGTTGAGACGCGACAGATTGCGCACCCAAAGCAGCGCCGGTTTCTGGTTGTCGCGGCAAAACGCCATCGCTTTCTTGTTGGTCTCGTAGACCTCGAGAAAGTCGTTGCCGTCGCAGGTGAAATACTCGAAGCCAAACGCCTTCGCGTAGGCCTCGAAGTCTTGGATGCCGCGGCCGTCCTCCGGCGTGACGCTGATCGCGATGTTGTTGTCCGTCACGACGAGCAGCCAGGGAAGCCCCAGAATCGACGCACCCGTCATGCCCTCGTGGAGGTCCCCCTCCGCACAGGTTCCATCGCCGACGATCGCCATGGTGACCGAGTCGGTCTGGCCCTTGAGCTGGTTGCCGTACGCGTACCCGACCGACTTCGACACTTGCATCCCCAGCGCGGACTGCACGGGAAGAATGCCGAACCGCATGTCGTTGAAGTGTGCGGTCATCTGACGGCCGCCACTCCAGGGGTCGGTGCTCCGCGACAGCTGCTGCCGCATGTGGTCGAGATGGAAGTCCTCGTATCCCTGCAGGCGAGCCCAAAGCCCCAGCAGCGACGCGCTGCGGTAGTGACCACAGATCGCGAACTTGTCGAACGCCAGCTCGGTCTGCGCGGCAAGAGCGGTGGCCGTGCCGTGGATCTCCTCGCCGGGTCCCCAGATCGCGAACTTCACGATTCCTTTGAGGCACTCCTGCACCACCCGCTCCACGTGCATGCGAGCCATGCACGCCTCACGGTAGGCGAGGCGCATGACGTCGGTCGTCAGCTCGGGGAACTGGCTGAGGCGAGAGAGGTCGTACCGCGGCGAGGTGCTGGGGGCGTCGGGCATGGCAGAAACTCCGCGCGAAGCCTACGCAATTGCGGGCGAGCGGGTCCACGCGCTGCATCACGCAGAACGCGAGTGTGGGGGACGAAAAAATGCGGACATGAAAAAGGGCGGCGCTCGCGTGAGCACCGCCCTTGGGACACCCGAATCGACGGGCGCTACTGCTGCGGGTACCCACCGGGCGGCGGGTAGCCTCCGGGAGGGGGATAACCGCCGGGCTGCGGCTGCTGCTGCTGCGGGTAGCCCCCCGGCTGCTGCGGTGCCGCCCCGGGCTGCTGCGGATAACCGCCGGGCTGCTGCGGATAACCGCCGGGCTGCTGCGGGTAG
>CAYGTG010000819.1:0-1389 GCA_964352485.1 uncultured Nannocystaceae bacterium
GAGTTCCGGCGGCGATGAGGACACCACCGGAGCCGCCAGTGCTCCGACAATCGTCGATGTGCTGCCCGAGGATGGAGCGGTTGGCGTGGCCGCGGGCGATCCGATCGTCGTCCGCTTCAGCGAGGCGATGGACAAGGCGGCGACCCAGGCGGCGTACCAATCTGCAGACATCCCGGCGGGGAGCGTGACGTTTTCCTGGAACGACGCCGGGGATGCGCTGACGATCATCCCCAACGATCCTCTCGAGTACGCAGAGGGCAGCAGCGCGACCACAACCGACGCGCTGAGCTACGGGTTCACGATCTCGAGCGCGGCGGAGTCTGAGGAGGGCGTATCGCTGGAGGGGGACACCGACGCTTCCTTCTCGACGCTTCGTCGGCTCTCCCTGAGCTTTGCCCAGGACACCGAGCTGTCGGGTCGCGTTCGCGACCTCGGAGGATCCACGCTGCTCGCGGGCTCGTACAGCCTGGGTGACAACGTCATCAATGACACGGGGCGAGGCTTCGTCACTTTCGACGTGTCGACGCTCCCGGAGGGTCCGGTCACGGTGGAGGATGCCAACCTGCACGCCCGGTTCTCCACGGTTCAGGGCAACCCGTTCGTCGATCTGGGTGGGGTGGTCTACCAGCACGTCAGCTACGACACCTTTGACGACGCGCTCTTCGACACCGAAGCCCTGAACACCGCCTCTGGGCTGTTCGGATCCGTCAACGAGGACGAGGTCGATCGGGACGTCACCGACATTGCGGCGAGCGTGGTCCAGGAGCCCGACACGTTCGGTCAACGGGTGCAGTTTCGCTTCCGGTGGGCGTTCAGCGAGACCGACAACGACGGCCAGACGGACGGCGTGACCCTGATCGGCGGAGACCTAGGCCTCGAGCTTCAAGTACTGGTCCCCTGAGATGCGGGATGTTCGCTATCGTCTCGGCCCGTCGATGGCGAGCCGAGACCCATCCCCTACCGCGGAGACGTTCGATGAGTCCATGCCGGCTCCCCGGTCGCCGGAGTCGGGACTCGAGCTTGCCGACCGTCGGCGCGTCTCGAAGCTCTTGGAATCGATGACCGGGCGAAAAGACCAGCCCGAGCGGTTGGGCCGATTCGAGATCGAGGTGCTGCTTGGCGAGGGGGCGTTTGGCGAGGTCTACCTCGCGATCGATCCCGACCTCCGCCGTCCGCTGGCGCTCAAGCTGCTCAAGCAGAGCGCCAATACCGATGCTCTGCTCCGCCTTCGCAAGGAGGCGCAAGCGATGGCAGCTCTCGAGCACGCGGACCTGATGACGGTGTACGAGATCGGAACGATCGGCGAGCGGGCCTTCATCGCGATGGAGCTCGCCGAGGGCGGAACGCTGGATGCCTGGGCGCGCGCCGAACCCCGATCCTTCCAGGCGA
>CAYGTG010000819.1:1399-4282 GCA_964352485.1 uncultured Nannocystaceae bacterium
CGAAGGCCGACCAGTATGCGCTGGGGGTGACGCTGTTCGAGTTGATCTACGGGCGGCGACCCACGAAACAGGCGCCCGCGGTCGAAGACATTGCAGCGCCGAGCTACCGCGAGCAGGCTCCTCGGCGGGTTCCTCGCTGGCTGCGAGAAGCGCTCGACCGATCGCTTCGGTTTGACCCGCAGAAGCGCTTTGCGTCGATGGAGGCCTTCGCCGACGCGCTGGCATCCGGCATCGGTCAACGCAAGCGTCGCGTCCGAGGCATCGCAGCGGCGGCCGCATTGGCAACCGCGGCCGGGGCGGGATGGTTCATGCGCCCCGAGGCTGCCGCCGCGGTGCCCTGCGCGGACCAAGCCCGCGAAGCGGTCGCCCGAACGTGGACTCCGACGCGCGCCGAAGCGGTCGCCGCAGCGATTCGCGGCACCAAGACCTCCTATGCAGGCGCCCTCGCCGACGCTACGAAGGGGCGAATCGACGCCCGCGCGACGGCGTGGGCCGAGTCTTGGACCGAGGCCTGCGCGGATGAGCCCACTGCAGCCCGAGTTGAGGAGACGGCGTGTCTCGACGCTCAGCGAGCCCGCCTTGACGCGTTGCTCGACGCTCCGGTCGGTGACGGATCCGTGGACACCCTGGCCGCGGCGTTGGGCGATAGCCTCGATCCACAGGCGTGCGCACAAACCGAAACGCGTCCGCACACGACCGCGAGCGCGGGCCCCGACGTCGCGCTCGGGCGGCGACTTCGGGAGGCTGAAGTCGCCCTCGCGCGCGGTGCATTCTCCGAGGCTCGTGCGGGTGCCGAAGGGGTGCTTCTGCGGGCGCAGGAGGCAGGACAAACCCGGCTGGTCGTCGAATCCGGAATGTTGGCCGCCCGGGCGTCGCTCGAGCAGGACGAGCCCGCCGAGGCGGAGACCCCGGCCAAGGACGCTCTCAACGCGGCGCTCTCGGTCGGCCTCGACGTGCAGGCCAGCGATGCTGCGATGTTGCTCGCGCGGGCCGTCGCGCAGCGCACCGAGCCCGAGGAGGCCCTGCGCTGGGCCGAACTCGCGGTGTCGCTGTCGGCACGCTCGGGTCGCTCGGTTCGTGCACGCGCCGAAGCCCTCACCGTCTTGGCGCGGACCCTGGCCCTCGCGCGAAACATCCCCGAGGCCGCATCGCGATGCGAAGAGGCGATTGCTCTCGGCGAGTCCGCACCCGAAGGGCCCACTTCGCAGTCGCGGCTCGACTGCGGCAGGACCTGGGTATCGGCGGGGCGGTTCGACGACGCGAAGCCGCAGCTGGAGCAGGCGATCGAAGCGCTCAAGATTCGCTTCGGTCCCGGACACCCCGAAGTGGCCACCGCCCTGCAGGTCCTGGCGGGCGTGTACGACCAAGCGAGCCGGCCGAAGAAAGCGCTCGCCACCGCCGAAGAGGCGCTTCGGATGGTTCGCAGCGCGTACGGTGACGACGACCATCGCATCCTCACCGCGCTGAGCACCGCATCGGGCATGTCGAACCGGGCCGGTGACTACGACAGGGCACTCGCGCTGGCGCTGGAAGCCGCCGAGGTTGCCCGAAAGACGCTGAGTCCTGGTGACCGCAAGTACAACTACGCCGTGTGTATGGCGGCCGGATTCGCGATGGGGTTCGACTGCGGCGACGACACGCGAGCCCTCGCCGACGACTGCGTGGGGGGTGTCCAAAAAGCAGAGGGCGACACCCCGATCTCACAGCTCTCGTCGCCGGTCGCGTCCGCCAACGCCCAAGGCTGGGTCTTCGCGGTGCTCGTCTACCAGTGCCTCGAAGACGCCGACGCGGAGGCTGAAGCTCGCGCCGGGCTCGCCCGCTACGTCGACGCGGATAACGTCAGCTTCGAGCTTCAGACGATGTCGCTCGCGATCTTGGCCAACGCCGATCTTGCGGCGGAGGACCACGCCGGGGCCGAAGCCAAGATTCGCGATCTGCTGGAGCGGACCCGCGACACCGACGTGATCAAGCTCCGCGAAGGCATGTGGCGGACGACGCTCACCCAGGCGCTGGCGAAGCAAGAGCGTCACCGGGAGGCCCGCGATGAGGCCGGGCGGGCCCTGGAACTTCTCCACGACGGGGACGACGAATCCATCGGCCCCGAGCGTGACTGGCTGACCGAGTATCTGGCCGAAGAGCACTGATGTACGCTTGGCCTCGGTGGAGGACGAGGCACTGCTCGAGGCATGGCGAGGCGGGGACACCTCGGCCGCCGACCGGCTCATCCGCAAGCACTTCGCTGCCGTGCAGCGGTTCTTCCGCAACAAGGCGTGGGGAGACTGCGATGACCTCACGCAGACCACGTTCGAGCGCTGCGTTGCCAGCCGCGACCGCTTCGAGGGCCGCAGCTCCTTCCGTACCTACCTGTTCTCGGTCGCCCGCTACGTACTCTTCGAGCACTACCGCGGCAAGAAGGCGGGCGCGTTCGATCCTGCCTCGAGCAGCGTCATCGACATCGACGCGAGTCCCAGCCAGATCGTGGCGCAGATGCAGTGGCAACAGACGTTCCTCGGCCTGCTCCGCGAGATTCCGATCGAGATGCAGGTCGTCCTGGAACTCTACTACTGGGAAGGTTTGCGGACCCATGAAATCGCCGAGGTCGTGGACGTGCCCCGCGGAACGGTGAAGAGCCGCCTGCACCATGCGCGCCTGCAGTTGAAAAAGCGCTGCGAAGAAGGTGGGCTGGACACGCAACAACCGGTCTGTGTGCCTGGCTGGGCCCGGGACCTCGAGTTCGCGGCCTGATGCCGTGACGCCGAACGCGGTGGGTTTGACCGGCGGCCCGGGGCGCGCCGACTGTGATTCGTGACTCCAGCCGCCGCTCGAGGGCGCTGACGTTCTGAGCGTCCGAGTCCATTGCAACTTGCTACTGTGCGGCCGTGA
>CAYGTG010000820.1:0-2877 GCA_964352485.1 uncultured Nannocystaceae bacterium
GGACTGGCCGACGTCGACCATCCTGCGTCGCGGTCGTGCGCTCGACAAACAGAACCGCGTCTTGACCGGTGAGCACGGCCTTGACCGGGCCCTCCGAGGACGCCGCCCAGAACGTGAGCTCCAAGCCCTCGCGGCGGTCGAACCACTGGCGGGTCAGCAGGACCGCCTGAACCGTCTGCGTCGCGGCGTTCATCGCGGCCGCAGTCTACAGCGGGAAATCGAACACGATGGCGAAACAACCGGGCTGGAGGGCGAAGATGCCGCCGCAAAGCGAACGGCCGATGCCAACTCGTTGCGCGGTGCTGCGATGCGCATCTGGATCCCATCGCACGCGCACACGGGCCGAAGCTCTCGATTTGGCGATCTGATGGGCCCCGCAGCGGCGCTCAGCGCATCAGCGCGGCCAGTTCATCGAGGTCCAGCGTCTTGCCCGTGCTCATGCCCCAGAGCACGTCTTGGGCCAGCTCGCGCTTGTCGTCATGCAGCGCGAGGATCTTCGGCTCGATGCTGCCCGCGGTGCAGTACCGGTACACGGTGACCGGCCGGGTCTGCCCCATACGATGGGCACGACCGGTGGCCTGGTCCTCGACCGCGGGGTTCCACCAGGGGTCCACGTGAATCACGTAGTTGGCCGCGGTGAGGTTTACGCCCACGCCGCCGGCCTTGAGACTCATCAGGAACACGTCCGCTTCGCCCGCCTGAAATGCTTCGATGCGGCGGGCGCGGTCGGGGCCCGATGTCGAGCCCTGAAGCTCCAGGGTGCGAACGCCCCGCGCGCGCAACAGCTCGCCCACCATCGCCAGCACGCCGAGGAACTGGGTGAAGACCAGGACCTGATGGCCCGCGGCCACCAGCTCCCGCGCTCGGTCGACGACGAGGTCGAGCTTGGCACCCCGCGGGGCGGCGTCGTCGACCAACCGAGGCTCGACGGCGGCCCGCCTCAGCCGACTGATCTCCGCGAGCATCTTGATCCGCGAACGCCCCCGGACGTCCTTGGAATTGCTGAGCCGCTCTTGGGCGAGCTGACGCTGGGCTTCGTACCAGGCGCGCTCGCGCTTGCCGGGCTCGACGATGATCAGCGTCTCGGTGCGCTCGGGCAGCTCTTTGAGGACCATGTCCTTGGTGCGCCGCAACACAAACGGGCGGACCCACGCCCGCAGGTGCGAGGCAGCCTTGGCGTCCCCGGACGCAACGGCGCGAGCGGTCGTTCGGCGGAAAACGCCCTCATCCCCCAGCAGCCCCGGCACGCACGACTCCATCACGCTCCACAGCTCCCCGAGGTGGTTCTCAATCGGAGTCCCGGTGAGTCCGAAGCGAACCTCCGCCAGAATCGACGCCGCGGCCTGCGTGCGCGCGCTCGAGGCGTTCTTGAGCGCGTGCGCCTCGTCGAAGACCAAGGTGGCGACCTGCAGCGGGTCCCCCTCGAATCGGGACAGCAAGCCGTAGCTCATGATCGCAACGGCGCCGGGACCCAGCGCCCGCAGGGCCGCATCCCGCTGCGCCGCAGCGGTCGCCCCCACGTCGACCACGCGCAGCGAAGGGGCGAAGCGCCGGGCCTCCGCGCACCAGTTGGCGACGACAGACGTCGGGCACACCACGAGTGCGGGGCCGTGCTTCTTGCGTTCGAGCAGCACCGCGAGCGTCTGGACCGTCTTGCCCAAGCCCATGTCATCGGCCAAGACGCCGCCCAAGCCCGCGCGAGCGAGGCGGGACATCCACACGAAGCCCTCGCGCTGATACCCGCGCAGCGTGGCTCGCAGACCGCGCGGGACCCGAGGTCGCTTGGACAAGGCGTCCTCGATCTCCCCTCGGCGCTCGCCGAGCTCCCCCGAGAAACTCAACCCGCCGTCCTCCCCCAGCAGGCCTTCGAGCGCCACGAGCGCAATGTCGGGCACGCAGATGCCATCCCCATCGGTATGGGCCGACGCGGAGTCTCGAAGGCGCTGCAGTGCGTCGAGCTTTCGGCGCAGGCTGTCGGAGAGCCGCAGTACCTGTCCATCGGCCAGAGGCACGAACCGCCCGCTGCCCTCCTGCTCGGCTCCAAGCAATCGCCATGACGCGACCTCCCCCTCGTCGACCTGCAGGTCGGCGTCGATGCGCAGCCAGTGTCCCTTGTCGCGCCGCACCGAAATGCTCACGTCGGAGACTCCGTACTCGCGAGACAGCCGCAGCGGCTCGCCTCGGGGCCACGCCAACGTCACGGCGCCGGCCTTCGCCGCGGTCGTGAGCTCGGCCAAGACCCAGCAGGCCGACTCGACGCCGTACGCCAACAGCGCTCCGTCAGAGCGAGTGTCCAGGCTTGCCAAGCGCGGACACGCGGCGTGCAATGCTTCGAGGGCCGCCGCCTCGGCCGGCAGATCACGCGTTGTGGCCCGCAGGCTCCGATCCGCGTGCGCGACGAGCTGGGCTGCCCCCTGCCCCGGCGTGCATCGCGGGCCGCCGCGCCCCAAGGGCCAGCACCCGATGGCCACACTGAGCATCGGGCTGCGCCACTGGAGGTCGACTTCGACATGGGTCCGTGGCTCGACGCGTTTGTCCTCGAGGTCGAACGTGCCTCGTGCTTGCAGCGAGAGCTGCCCGGCCAACCGCGGCAGCACGGACAGCAGGCGCTCGAGCGCCTCTTGGGGCACCCGCCCGTCCACCGTTCCCCCGAGCGCCTCGAGCACGGCCTCGGTCGGCTCGTCGGCCTGAACCACGACCAGCGTGCTCGGGCCGTCCCACTCCACGGCGACCGACGCAGACCGCAAAGACTCGGGCTCGACGAAGATGCGCGCGCCCTGAGCATCGCCGTCGACGACGACCCGCGGCGTCCCGCGAACCACGACGAGGGCTCGGCCGTCCGCCCCTCGAACCCGCGGATGACCCACCATGGCCAGC
>CAYGTG010000820.1:2887-4281 GCA_964352485.1 uncultured Nannocystaceae bacterium
GTCCCGAGCAGCTCCGCGATGCTCAGCGCTCGACCCTGGGTCGAGGCACCACAGCGAACCAGCCGAGGAGCGACCGTCGGCGCTTCATCGGCGCCCAAGACGTCCCAATAAATCGCCGGGCGGCCGCCCGCCTGCGGCGCCAGGCGTTCGGCGAGCGCCTCGAGCTGCTCGACGACGTGCTCCCATGCAGCCCGAGGCTCGTAGGCGTGCAACAAGCTGGCCTCCGCCGGGGCATCGCCACTGCGACCGGCCAGGGCCGCAAAGGTCTGCGGAAGGAGCGTGGAGTGCAGGCCTGCCGCGCTGCGGGCGTGGGCCGCGATGCAGACCTGGAGTTCCTCCGGATCGCCCACCGGCATCCACCGCGTGATCAGCCCGCCGACGAGCGCGGCCGGCCACGGCAGGTGGGGCCGCCCCCGGAACACGTCTTCGAGCGTGGCCCGCAGATCGGCTGGCGTCGCGACCCCCATCTCGACGGACCGGAACACGCCGAGCAGCTCGAGCGCGTCCTCATGTGGGGTCCTTCGGCCACGAGCCTCGGCCAGGACGCCATCGAAACGCAGCCAGGCGCCATCGGTGCCGCACCGCGCCGCATCGACACACGACAGCAGCATGCACAGCCCAACAACGCCGCGCAGCCGCGTGGGGTGAGCGTCGTGCAGTGCCGCCCCCAGCTCGAAACATCGCGACAGGTCTCCGCGGACAAACGCATGAAGCACCTGCAGGCTGGCGCCGGCCGTCTTGCCGCGCAGCGGGGTGAGCCCCGCGGACTGCTCGGCGTCGAGCGAGAGCACCCCCCCGCGGAGCAGCTCCATGGGGATCCGCTTCGCCACAGTCAGGCGCCGCGTCGCCAAGACCTCCAGCACCGTCTCCACCAGCGCGCCGGACAGCGGCCGAAGCTCCTCGGTGCAGCGCAGGCCGATGCCCTTGGCGTACGAGACCAACACCCCATCGGGTGCGCTCTGCAACCAGGCCTGCTGCGGCGTCATCCCGAGCAGCTCGACGGGCCAGTGCTTCGAGCCCCGAGCGACCGAGACAAACTCGGGCATCGAGACCGCCGCCATGGCCTCACCGAGCTGCCCCAGCGCCAGATGAACCCGAGCTTGGCGCAGCAGGTCCCACCCATAAACTCTTGCGCGCCGAGGATTTCCAAAGACCCGCCCAGCATCCGTCTGCAGCCGACCAGCTTCGTGTGCCGCCTCAAGCACCGCCAGCGCGAGGTCCGTGTCCATGACGTACTGCACCCGCCACGAGTCCACCTCGGCCCGCACCCAACCGCGCTCGGCGAACGCCCGCTGGCGGAGGTCGACGTCTCGACCCCGCAGCCCGCCGGGGAGTTCGGCTCGGGAATCCCCGCGAAAGACCCGCGCGGCGAGCTCGGCCCAAGCGGTCTTGGT
>CAYGTG010000821.1:0-4279 GCA_964352485.1 uncultured Nannocystaceae bacterium
GGTGTAGATCTACCTCGTACCCGAATCATTAAATAAAATTCCCGCGCTCGTGATCACCGCGGCTGCCGAGGGGGTGCATGCGATCTGGAGGGCGCGGGGCCCTCGAAAGCCGGCGCTCGGGCTTGGCAGCCGGTCCGGGCCCGGCGACACTTGAGGCAGTGAGCGAAGTTCCGGCGCAGATTGGGCGCTATGAGATTCGGCGGGTGATCGCCCGAGGTGGCAACTCGTCGGTCTACGAGGCTTGGGATCCGAAGCACGAGCGCGATGTCGCGGTGAAGTTCTTGTCGCCGCAGGACATTGGCGACGGGCTGTCCAACGTGGCCCGGTTCAAGCGCGAAGCGCGAATGCTGGCCAAGCTCAACCACCCGAACATCATCACGCTGCTCGGCGGGGGCGAGGCGCTGGGGGGCGCGTACATCGTGATGGAGCTGCTGCGCGGGAAGACGCTGCGGGAGTGGCTTTCCGCCCGGCCCGTGTCGAGCCGCGCACTCGAGGTCATGCGTCAGGCCGGGGATGGACTCGCCGCGGCCCACGATGCCGGGATGACCCACCGGGACTTCAAGCCCGACAACGTGATGATCGAGGCCGACGGCCGGGTCTGCGTGTTGGACTTCGGCCTGGCCAAAGGCGGCTCCACAGCCAAGGAGCCCATCGTCGACGGCTGGTCGAGCGTCAACAACTCGCCGTTGTCGCGGCTCACCGAACCCGGCTCGGTGCTGGGCACGCTTGAGTACATGGCACCCGAGCAACACCTCGCAGGGTTGGTCGACGCGCGTTCGGACCAGTTCTCGTACTGTGTCAGCACGTATGAGGCGTTGTTCGGCTCGCGGCCCTTCGAGGGGCACGACGTCGGCACGATCCTGCGGGCGATGGGACAGGGACTCCATCCGAGGCCCCCGCGGCCGGCCGCCGTCGACGTGCGCGGCTACCGGGCGTTGGCCCGAGGGCTGTCGATCGACCCCGGCGCTCGCTGGCCGTCGGTCGCGGCGCTGCTGGCCGAGCTGCCCGGCGCGCCAACCCATCCTTTTTGATCAGCCTCGCACCGCCGCTGCGGAACCCGTAGCCAGCGCAGCCACCGATCCGGAGCGAAGGCCATGTGTGAGACGAGCATGGCGGCCGAGAACAGCCACAGCCCCATCACGAGGCCGACGCCGATGTGCAGGCCCACCGCCACCGCCAACATCGGGCCCCGGCTGCGGCGATGCCAGATCAGCGCGGGGTAGGCGAGCTCGAACAACACCGAGCCATAGCCCAGCAGGTTGAGGAGGTACGGGTGTGCCGCAAAGGGCTCGAGCGGGAAGAAGTTGAACTCCCAGTCCGTCATGGCGAACCAGACGCCCAAGCCGTCCCACCAGTCTTCGCCGCGAAGCTTCTCCAGGCCCGCAAACGCCATGATGATCGCCATCTGCACCTGCGTGAGGCGCAGCCCCATCGAGCGCAGGGTTTGGCGCCACGGGACCCGGAGCAGGGGCGCACGTCGGCGGGCATCGACGGCCAGAGCGTGCCCCATCGGGACCAGGCATTGAATGAGCAACAGGTTGCTGCACACGTCGTCGACCCCGTACGCGACGGCGGGGGCGCGGCGCGTGAAGCTGTAGTGCCCGACGAGGAGCACCCACTTCATCACATTGGCCCGCCATCCGGCGGTGTAGGCCACCGCGGCGACGATCGTGATCCACCACAGCGCCCATGCAGCCTCGGTGCTGCGAAACACGAACAGCAGCGACAGCGACGTGGGCTCCTCGGTGAGGGAGGGCGTGAGCGCAAGCGGCATCCAGCCGTCCTCGCCGTAGAAAGCCTCGACGTGGGCCGCGAGGGTTGCGTACGACAGCAGCAGCGTCAGCCCCACACCGACCCGGACCAGGTCCAGGGCGCGCGTGTCCGCCAGCTCGAACCAGAACCGGACCCAGCCCCGCACCGCGGCGCGCAGGCCATCCTCCAGCGCGGTCACGGCGCCTCCGGACTGCAGCGCTTGAAGTAGAGCTTCTCCAGCGGCATGTCGTCGGTGATGCCCTTGCCCGCCAAGACGTCTTCGGGCGAACGCTCGACCTGGTGCGCCACCGTGAAGACGATCTTCCGCGGCGAGAGTTCGGCGTGCTTGCGGCACAAGTAGGCGGCCGCCCCGTCGCCATACGCCTCGCCGTCATCGATGACGTTGACCAAGAGCGTCGTGTATCGGAAGTACGCGGGATCCCAGCGGTCCAGGGCCTCCATCCACGCGAACCGATGCGTCGTGCCGTCCCCGTCGATCACCTCATAGCGCGGGAGGTCGCCGGGGCCGGGGTCCGGCGAGAAGAACCCCCAGTCGTTGTTGACGTTGGCCACCTCGAGAGCGGGGTAGGCGAGCCGGTAGGCGTCGGTGACGAGGTCCGAGCCGGGGCCGGCGGCGAGCAGCAACCCGCCCACGTACAGCGCCACCGCGCCGGACAGAGCGCCGTAGACCCACGGGGCGTGCGGGAAACCGCCGCTGCAGCGATCATCGGGCATCAGGGCCCCGCAATCGTACACGCGATGGCCGCCGCGGGAGACAGTGGTAGCTTCCGCCGCGATGGATGAGCCCGCACCCCCGCGAACCCGTGGCCTGCTGATCGGCATCGGCGTGGCGATGGTCGCGCTCAGCGTGCTGTTTGGCTGGCGGACGCTGCAGCAGCGCGCGCAGTACCGCGAGTACAAGGAGCAGACGGTGGACGCAGCGGACCTACCGTGGACCGGCGCCGAGGTCGGCGTGGAAACGTGCGTGGAATGGACGGTGGAGTGGGGGATGGCCTGCACCGGGATGGAGAGCTGGTGCATGGGGGAGGCCCCACGGCTTGCGCTGGCGTGCCTGCGATCCTCGGACCGCTCGGCGTTCTGTGAGGACGCGGGCGAGGGGATCAAGTCCACGCACTTTGGCTATGCGCAGTGTGAGGCGCTGCGCGAAGACGTGGAGGGACACCACCTCAAGAAGGCCCACAAGAAGTACTGCGCGTCCGTGTACCGGGCGGTCGCAGAGCACTGTCAGCACGGCGTCGGCAGCTGACGCTCTGCGGCCTCGAACGGCGCATCGAATGCAAACGCAGCCAGGCCTGCGCGCCGACTCGCCGCCGGATCACCGGTCGTCCAATACCGATCGGGAATCGGCCCAGGCGGCGCGGGTGCGAAATGCTGCTCGACGAGTGCTTGCACGGGATCGATGATGGTGGCGAGGCGCGGAAGGGCGGCATGCAGCGCGTCACGAGCGGCGAGGTAGTGCGTACACGCGCTGACCAGGGCCGTTGCATCCCGGATCGGCGCGACGATCTGCTTTAGGGCCGCGTCGATCTCGGGCCCGGACACGACGCCGCGCTCGATCAGCGCCGACAGCGGCTGAGCGACAACCTCGGTGACCGTGATGCCCTGCGGACGCAGGGCGGCGCCGTAGCGGCCGGAGTCGATGGTCCGGCACCCTCCGAGCACGACCACATCCACAACCCCGGCGGCCGCGGTGGCGTGGATGCCCGGTTCGATGACGCCCAGGATGCGCCGGACCGGGAGCGACCCGAGACCGGGCAGGACCGTGCTCGCGGCATTGCACCCCAGGACCACCTCATCGCAGCCGTGGTCCGAGAGCGCGAGCACGAGCGCGCGGACCCGGGCGGTGAGCGCCGCATCGGACTGTTTTCCATAGGGCATCGCGCCCGCATCGGAGATGTACACGATGGGCCGCAGCATCCCCGCGGCGCGGAGCTTTGCCACGACGTCGAGGCCCCCGATCCCCCAGTCGAGCACGCCAAGGGCGGTCACGGGTAGGCCATCTCGTGCAGGGTGGCGTCGGCGAACGGGCCCGTGTCGAACGCGATCACCTGCGCGCGTCGACCGACGTTGAGGACGTCGAGGCTTCCTCCCGGAAAACGACTGCGGAGGTACCAGTCATACTCGTGGAACGCACGCATGGGATTGAAGCGCAGCATCTGAGCCCAGGCCGGTGAGCGCACCATCTCGGCGCGAGCCCGGACGTAGTCGGGGTGCCGCAGCTCGATCGCACGCACCCGAAGCTTGTCGAGCATCAGCGCGGGGACCTCCGCAATCCCGGCGGGCTTGTCCACCATGTCGACGATCAGCAAGCGCCCATCGGGCCGAAGGACGCGCCGTAGCTCGTGCATCAGCGGGTCCCAGTCCAGATAGCGAAACGACAGCAACGAGATCGCGACGTCGATGCTCGCGTCGGGCAGGGGGAGCGTCGGTCCATCGATGGACTCGAACCGCAGCGCGCCGCGGCTGGCGTTGCGCGCTTGGGCGAGGTCGACCATGCGGGCCGACG
>CAYGTG010000822.1:0-4267 GCA_964352485.1 uncultured Nannocystaceae bacterium
GTCTTCTTTCGCATCAACTCGTCCTCCTGGGTCAACGTAGTGTCTCGGACCCCCGAGGGGGACTTCATCATGGTCCACCAGTTCCGGCAGGGATCGGCCTCGGTCACGCTGGAGATCCCCGGGGGACTCGTCGATGCGGGGGAGGATCCGGCCGAGGCGGCGGCGCGGGAGCTCGAGGAGGAGACCGGCTACCGGCCTGCGTCCGTCCGCAAAATCGGCGAGGTGAACCCGAACCCCGCCTTGTTCGCCAACCAGGTTCACACCTACGTCGCCGACGGATGCGTGAAGGTCGGCGAGGTGAAGAACGACAGCGCTGAGGAGACCATCGTCGAGATCGTGCCCAAGGCGGACATCCATCGCCGAGCGCAGCAGGGGGACATCAACCACGCGCTGGTCCTCGCGGCGCTGTACTGGCTGTCGCAGGACGAAGGGTAGCGGAGGGTCTCGTGTCTGGACTCAGAACCGTCCGCCGACGCGCATGCCCGCTCCTTCCAAGGACACCGTAGGCCCAATGGAGAGCGTGCGGTCGCGGCTGTAGCCGTCGTGGCGCCGACGGTAGGTCTCGGCAAACCCCAACATGCCCGCGCCGCTGGCGACCATCGCTGCCGAGAGGTCTCGGGTGATGAAGCCCATCAGGCGACCTCGGTTCACGCAGCGGGCCGTCCCGCAATTGCCGACGACGCCCCACGCGGCGGCGCCCGTGGTGAGCCAAGACACGACGCCCGCTCCGATCAGCGAGATGCCGGCGATGCGAAGGCCCGCAACCGTTCGCCTGCGTCCGGGTGGATCGAACACATCGGAGTACGCATCCGCGTTTCCGCGGGTCATGCCGCCTGCGGTCGCGAGGCCCACGGCCGCGAGCAGCCCGATGTCCGAGTGGACGCGCAGCGCGAGCGCGGGCAGTACCCCAGGTGCGCACTGCCGAAACACGTCTCCCACGTCGTCGGCCGTATCGACCTCGCCCCGGCCGATGGGGTCGATACACCGCGTCTTGACCAGCCGGTGCGCGATGATCTGCTCGGTCAGCGCCACGGCGGCGGCGATGCCCGCCCCGATGAACAGACCGGTCCCGCGATAGGGCGGCCGGACCGGGGGAGGCAGCGGCGCGTAGGCGGATGATGGCGGTAGCTCCGAGGTGGGGAGCTCTCCGATCCTGGGGGCGGCGGTGGGCCCCTGGCCGGGCGCCGGAGGCTTGGCTTCGGCCGGTTCTGCCGGACCCGAGGGAGGCCCGATCAACCCTGGCTGCGGCGGCTCCGTGGTTTCGGGCACCGAGAATTCGCTCTCGGTCTGCTGGTTCCCGGTCGGCTGTGGCTGTGAGCCGGGAGATGGCTGCGGTGCGGGCTCTTGAGGGGCCGGAGTCTGGGTGCTGGGCGCCGGCTCAGCCGCGGCCGTCGACTCGCCGGGGACTGGAGGCAACACCGGCGGACCGATGAGCATCGCAGCGAGGGGCCAGGGCAGCACGCCCCACGGTAGGGCGGCTGTGCAGAGGGGTCAACGGCACGGGGACGCCAGGGCCCAGCAAGGACCGTCGGCCGCAACGATCTCGTCCGCGGCGTTCGCTTCACACCGGCTGCCGTAGGTCACGCCGTCGCAACCGCAGACCGGGGAGTCGTCGCCTTCGCAAGAGAGCGGGATGGTGATGCACAGCCCCACCGCATTCCCCTCGGCGCCACAGGTGTCGGCGATCGAGAGGTCGCACAGCAGACCATCGGCGCACACGAGGCCAACCCCGGGCCGCCAGAGCCCATCCTCTGGAACGCCCTCGTCCCCACAGGCGCCGGGAACATGGCTCATGCCCGCGGCGTCCGCGACGCAGGGGTTGTCGTAGGTCTGTTCGTCGCAGCCGCACACCGGGGAATCGATCTCGAGACAGGAGTCCGGCCTCGCTGCACGGGTGCCGCCCCCATAGGCCTGGCTGCAGTTGGCCCCGAGCTCAGCGTCGGTCCTCGAGGACCGGAAACTTCGCGCGCGCCTGCGCGACGACCTTTGGGTCGACGTCGGCCAGGAGCATCGTCTCGGTCATCGCGGCGGCCGCCACCGGCTCGCCCCAGGGATCGAAGATTCGGCTGTCGCCGCTGTACTCTATCGCCGCGCCAACGCCGACCCGGTTGATCCCGACGACATAGGCCTGGTTTTCGATCGCCCGGGCGCGCAGCAGCGTGGTCCAGTGTTCGCGGCGCTTCTTCGGCCAGTTCGCGACAACGATGTAGCAGTCGGTGTCGTGGGCATTGGCCCAAAACTCGTCGGCGAAGCGGAGGTCGTAGCAGACGAACAACGTGACTCGAAGGTCACCGACCACAGCCCGCACGTGCGTGGAGCCGGCATCGTAGTGCTCGTGTTCGCCGGCGAAGGTGAACGGATGCATCTTGGCGTAGCGGACTCGCTCGCCCCCGGGCCCCGCCAAGACCATCTCGTTGCGCGGGCGTCCGCTTTGATGCCGCACAGGCACGGTTCCCGTGACCCACAGGTCGTGGGCCTGCGCCATCTCTGCCAGGAAAGAGGCCGTCGGCCCATCGGGATCCTCTGCGATGTTCTCGGCGTTCATCGAAAACCCGCACGCGAACATCTCCGGCAGCACCACGAGCCCGGCACCGGAAGCCTTGGCCGCTGCGATCCAGATTCGCAGCTTGGCGAAGTTGGCTGCCGGATTCTCCCACACGATGTCGGACTGAATGCCGGCGACTCTCATGCGGACGCCTTCAGGTTGCCGATGTTCTTGCGCAGGCGCGCGATGCCTTCGTCGAGCACCGCATCGGTCTTGCAGAACGCGAACCGCACAAGGTGCTTGCCCCGCCTGGGGTCCAAATAGAACGCGGAGTTTGGAATCGCCGCGACGCCCACTTTCTCGGGCAGCAGACGGCACAGCGTCTGGTCGTCATCGAAGCCCAGGGCTCGGATGTCGACACACGCGAAGTAGGTGCCGGCCGGATCGAGCACGGTGAACCCCACGTCGCGCAGACCGCCGCAGAGCTTGTCGCGCCGGACCTGATACTCGCTGCGAAAGCGCTCGAAGAAGTCGTCTCCCATGCGCAGGGCGTGGGCGATGCCGTGCTGAAACGGAGTCCCGTTGCAAAAGGTGACGAACTGATGGCTCGTGCGAATGGCCGCAGTCACGTCGCTGCCCGCGCATGCCCAGCCGATCTTCCAGCCGGTAAACGAGAAGGTCTTGCCCGCCGAGGAGATCGTGAGCGTTCGGTCGCGCATCCCCGGGAGCGTGGCGATCGGGATGTGCTCAACCCCAAAAGTGAGGTGCTCGTAGACCTCGTCGCTGAGTACGAGGACGTCGTGTTTGATGCAAAGCGATGTGATGTGCTCGAGTTCCGCCCTAGAGAACACCTTGCCGGTCGGGTTGTGCGGACTGTTGAGCACCAGGACCCGGGTCTTCGGCCCAATAGAGAGCTCGAGAAGCTCCGGATCATAGCGGAAGTCCGGGTCTCGAAGAGGGACCACCCGAGGGGATGCGCCGGCCATTGCGACCGCGGCTCGGTAGCTGTCGTAGAACGGCTCGAACAAGACGACCTCGTCGCCGGCCTCGCACAGCGCGAGCAGGCTGCTGGCGATGGCTTCGGTCGCGCCGGTGAATACGGTCACCTCGCTGGCGGGGTCGTAGTCCAGGTCATAGAAGCGCTTTTGGTGCTCGGCGATGGCCTGACGAAGCGCGGGGATGCCGGGCCCGGGACAGTACTGGTTGTGCCCGGCGTTCATCGCCGAGATCACGGCATCCTTGATCTCAGCCGGACCCTCGAAGTCAGGGAAGCCTTGGCCCAGGTTCACCGCGTTGTGCTCATTGGCCAGCGCGGTCATCTCGGCAAAGATCGTGGTTCCGAAGCCCTGTAGCCGGGTGGTCAAATACGGCAGTCGCGACACGGCGGCAGCGTATCGCACCGAAGGCCGCGCCGGAGACCGGCGCCGCAAATCGCGCCAGCCGACCCCTGCGCCGTGAAGAACTCAGCCGAACGGGCTTTGGCTCGGCGCCGGCGCCCCTACAACTGGTCGCTGTCCGAGACGCTCTCGCCCCTGGCTCCGGTCAAGGAACACCTCGTGGTGTGCGAGGGCTTCCTTCGTGTGGACGGGACCCGTTCAACCGAGCCCTGGTGTCCGTGCTCCACGAGCTGGGCTTCCGCGAGATCCAGAGCATCGGGACCCAGGATGATGAAAGCGGACCGTTGCCCGAGCTCTTTGTCTGAGTCGAGCGGCGGCTCGAGAGCACATCTCTAGCAGCCCGTGGTGAAACCCGACACGACGTCTCACTCGTCTTTTTCGCTCC
>CAYGTG010000823.1:0-4264 GCA_964352485.1 uncultured Nannocystaceae bacterium
TTCCCATCGCTCGAACTCGAACGATTCGATTTGGAGACACTCATGCCGTTGAGGGTTCACGGGCGGCCGAGCGGGCGGCAATGGGCCGTGGTTTCGGCGGTGGCGGGGCTCGTCATCGCAGGGTTCATTGGGGCGGCGGTCTATGCCCTGAAGTGGGCTGAGACCCATGACATGGCCGAGGATCCAATCTCCGATCGGATGATGGACAAGAAGTCCCGCCAGCTTCAGCGGGTGCTCGATGGGATGATCGCCCACGACTACGAGAGCGTCGCCGACGCCGCGGGGAAGATCGAGACCATCTCCGAGTCGATGCAGTGGTTCATCGCCGACAAGGAGTACGACGCCGACCGGACGGCGTTCCGAGACAGTCTGCACGCGCTGCAGGAGGCCGCCGGCAGCAACAACTCGCAAGCGGCGATGAAGAGTGTCGACCGGCTGGTGGACTCCTGCATGCGCTGTCACGACCACCTCGCGAGCGACCCGACGCGCCGGCCAAGATAGCGTGATGTGCGCGGTTTCGCGGCACACTCCCTCGCATCCGCCAAGAAATTGACCTGGATCCGCCAAACGTTCAGGGTCGCGCCGAGTGCCGACCATGTCGCAGCTGGAGTTGTTGCCGCCCGCCCTGAAGTCCGGCTCCCCCACGCCGGAGCCCCAGGCGCCCTCGGCCCGGGGTACGGGTACGCCCGCGGGGGGTCCCCCCTCAGGAGGAACCGGCGGGGAGGAGATCGGAGACCTCGCGGAGGAGGCCCGGAAGAAGTACCTCAACTACGCGCTGTCGGTGATCACGGCCCGCGCGATCCCCGATGTGCGGGACGGGCTGAAGCCGGTCGCGCGGCGCATCCTCTTTACGATGTTCCACGAGCTGCGGCTGAGGCACGACGCCCGGCACCGCAAGAGCGCGAAAGTCGTCGGAGACGTCATCGGTAAGTATCACCCGCACGGCGACACCGCGGTCTACGACGCGATGGTTCGCCTCGCGCAGGATTTCGTCATGCGAGCCACGCTCGTGGACGGGCAGGGCAACTTCGGATCGATCGATGGAGACCGGGCTGCGGCGTATCGATACACAGAAGCGCGACTGACCGAGATCGCGGACCAGCTGCTGACGGAGCTGCCCAAGGACACGGTCGTCCACAAGGACAACTTCGACGGCACCGGCACCGAGCCCGTTGTTCTGCCCGCTCGTTTTCCGCATCTGTTGGTCAACGGGGGGACGGGCATCGCGGTCGGCATGGCCACGTCGATCCCTCCGCACAACCTCGGCGAGGTCATCAAAGCCACGATTGCGCTGGTCGATGATCCCACCCTGACGGTTCGTCAGCTGCTCAAGTACGTCAAGGGGCCGGACTTCCCCACCGGCGGTGAGCTGGTTGCGACGCGGACGGACATCGGCAACGTCTACGAGAGCGGCAAAGGCACGTTCAAGCTGCGCGGCAAGTGGAAGGTCGAGGCGGTCAAGGGCGGCGGACAGGTCCTGGTGATCACCGAGGTCCCGCACAGCGTCGAGAAGAGCACGATCGTCGAGGAGATCGGCAACATCATCCTCAAGCGGAAGTTGCCGGTGCTGGTCGGGGTCGCAGACCTGTCCACCACAGACATTCGGGTCGAACTCGAGCTCGACAAGAAGAGCGAGGTCGATCCCGAACTCATCATGGCCTATCTGTTCAAGCACACGCGCTTGCAGACCTCGGTCAAGGTCGACCTCACCGCGCTCGTCCCCACCGACAACCCCGAGGTGGGGGCTCCGGCCCGACTCAACCTCAAGGAGATTCTTCAGCACTTCGTCGACTTCCGCTTCGTCACGGTTCGGCGCCGGTTGGAGTACGACCTGCGCAAGCTCCGAGAGCGGATCCACATCCTCGAGGGCTTCGAGAAGATCTTCGACGAACTCGACAAGGCCATCAAGCTGATCCGCCAGAGCAATGGCAAGGCCGATGCTGCGGGCAAGCTGATGGGCGCCTTCGATCTGGACGACATCCAGACCGACGCGGTGCTGGAGACGAAGCTCTACCGCCTGGCCAAGCTCGAGATTCTGAGGATCCGCGAGGAGCTGGCCGAGAAGCGTAAGGCAGCAAAGAAGATCGAGGGCATCCTGCGCAGCAAGACGAAGTTCTCCGCGTTGGTCAAGGGCGAACTCCAAGAGGTCATGGAGCAGTTTGCCGACGCTCGGCGGACACGGATCTGCGCGGACGACCTGACCGAGGAGTTCTCCGCCGACAGCTTCATCGTCGAAGAGGACGCCATGGTCTTGGTCACGCGCGATGGTTGGATCAAGCGGCAGCGCTCCATCAACCTGGAGACCACCCGGATGCGTGAAGGCGATGCTCCGCTCGCGCTCGTGGGCGGGTCCACGCGTCACAGCTTGGTGCTGCTCACCAACAAGGGGACCGCCTACGTCACGCGGATCAACGACGTGCTGGCGTCGACGGGCCACGGCACCCCGGTCCAGCAGATGTTCAAGTTCAAGGACGGCGAGCGCGTCATCGCGGCGGTCGGGACGGACCCGCGCGTGATGCCGGAGTTCGGCTTCGACAAGCCCGATCTCGGCGAGGAGTACGAAGATCCGTACCCGCACATTCTTGCCGTGTCCAAGCGCGGCTACGCGCTTCGCTTCGCGCTTTGGCCCCACAAAGAGCCGAGCAACAGCCGAGGCCGGATGTTCTCGCGCGTGGCCAAGGACGACGAAATCGTGTCAGCATTCAAGGTCTACGCCGAAGACACGGTCTGCGCCCTGACCCACAAGGGGCGGCTGCTTTCCTGTGAAGCGGGGGAGATCAACCTGCTGTCCGGTCCGGGCAAAGGGGTCATTCTGATCAAGCCTGATGCCAAGGACTACGTCGAGGGGGCGTTCATGGCGAGTACCCCGATCAAGATTCACAAGACCTCCGGGGGTGTGCAGAAACTGACCGGAGCCGAGCGCGAGCCGACCTCACGCGGCGGCAAAGGACGGCCGGTCTTCAAGCGCGGGGCGGTCAAGACGTTGGAGCTCCCGCTGCCTGAGGTACCCGTCCTGGACCAAGAGGAGTAAAGACGATGACCGCGAAGAAAAAGACCTCCAAGAAGACGACCGCGGACAAGAACACCGGCTACACCGGGTCGTCGATCCAGTTCCTCGAGGGCGTCGACCACGTCCGCAAGCGCCCCGGGATGTACATCGGCGGGGTCAACAAGGACGGGCTGCACCACCTCATCTGGGAGATCCTCGACAACGCCGTGGACGAGGTGATCAACGAGCACGCGACCGAGATCACGGTCGAGCTCGACAAGGATCACTGCGGCATCACGATCACCGACAACGGTCGCGGCATTCCGATCGACAAGCACCCCAAGCTGAAGATCCCCGCGCTCGTGGCGGTGTTCACCAAGCTGGGCGCCGGCGGCAAGTTCGACGGCAGCAACTACAAGCACTCCGGCGGCCTGCACGGGGTGGGGGCCGCGGTGGCCAACGCGCTGGCCTCGTCACTCGACGTCACGGTCTGGCGCGATGGCGGGCGCTGGAAGGCGTCGTTCGAGCGCGGTGTCCAAGTAGGCAAGCTCAAGAAGCTGGGCGCCTCCCGAGGCTCGGGCACGACCGTGCACCTGCGGCCCGACCCCGAGGTCTTCAAGACCGTCTTCTTCGACCCGACGCTGGTGCGCACCCGGCTGGAGTCGAAGAGCTATCTGCACAGCGGGCTGAAGATCGTCTTCATCGATCCCAAGGCGAAGGGGCCCGAGACGTTCTTCCACAAGGACGGCATCAAGGAGTACCTGGGCAAGCTCGTGGCGGTGCGCGGCAAGGCGCAGGTTCACCCCGGGCAATTCCAGCTCGAGCGCCAGGAGGACCCCAAGCTGGAGGCCACGTTCTGCTGGACGGAGGCGACCGAGGACGCGACGTACTCGTTCGTCAACGGCGTGCCCACGCCCGATGGCGGCACCCACGAGCAGGGCTTTCGCAACGCGCTGGGCAAGGCGGTGCGGGCGTACATGCAGACGCACAAGCTCGAGCCGAAGGGGCTGACGATGAACCTCGAGGACATGAAGGAGGGCATGGTGGTGATCCTCTCCTGCTACGTCCTGGATCCTCAGTTCCAGAGCCAGACCAAGAACCGGCTCAACAACCCCGAGGTGACCGGGCAGATCGAGGGCGCCATTCGTCCGGCGCTCGAGCAGTGGCTGCACGAGAACCGCAGCACGGCCGAAGCGATCGTGGCGCGCGTCATCGCCTCGGGCCGGGCCCGCGCGGCGTCGCGAGCCGCGTCATCGAAGGTCTCCCGCAAGGCCG
>CAYGTG010000824.1:0-4261 GCA_964352485.1 uncultured Nannocystaceae bacterium
GTTCAGCGTCTCGACGTAGGTTGCAAGGAGTTCGGCGATCTCGTCGACCTCGGGGTCATCGAGTTCCTCTGCGGCCGCGGCTGCCCAGCTCGCCATGTTCTGGGCGACCGTGGCGGCCCCCTCGAGGTTCCCGTTGTCCGCCATGACTCCAATGACGATCAGTGCCTTGGCGTAGCCGACGACAACGTCTGCCTTGCGAAGGACGTTGGCTCCCTCGAGCACGACGTCTTCGATGGCGACCGTTCGCTCGTCGGTGTGCACGACCCCGGTCAGAGGGTCGGTGTACTCGATGGACGCCTCGATGCTGTCGCAGTCCGAGATGAGGCTCGCATCGCATGCCGAGATGATCTGGTGAAAGGTCATCGTGTCGTTGGGACCCAGGTGCTGCGGCTCGACCTCGGTGGGGTCGCCGCTGACCTGTTCTCCATGGAAACGCTTGAGGCCGAAGTACCAGGGCAGCGTGAGGCGGGTGCGGACGTTTCGCGCGACGACCATCGTGTTCGACAGGAACCGATCGCCCAGCATGTGCTCCGCTTCTTCCGCGCTGTCGATGAAGATGTAGGCCCCCTTGCCGGCATCGGTCACCGCATCCATGAGGCTGTCGGAGTAGCCCGTGCCCACGCCCACTCCAACCCCGAGCAGGTACGTCCCTTCGCCATCGTTGTCGGAGGACTCGCTCGCGATCAGGTCGAGATCGGTGACGCCTGCGTTCGCCCCGCCATCACTGACCAGCATCACCCGGTTGATGCCGTTGTCGATGTGGTGCTCGTTGGCGAGCTGGTAGGCGGAGACCAAACCCGCGTGGAGGTCGGTCCCTCCGTTGGTGTCGAGCGCGTCGATCAGGCCCACGAGCTCGGGGTCATCCGGTCCTTCGACCTCATAGCCATCGAGCAAGATGAGCTGCTCGGTCGACCAGGTGACCATCGAGATCGTGTCCCCGGCCCGCAGCGATCCGGCCGTGGCACGCATGGTCTCCTTCATCATGTCCAGCGGCGGACCCGACATCGAACCGGACGTATCCAGGGAGAACACCAGGTTCAGGGGCGGTCGCTGCTCCGCGGTCATCTGGCGACTGCGCGCGCTGACCATCAGCGTGAACTCCCCCGTCTGCGGGTCGGTCCGACGCATCTGAATGCCCACCTTGGCGGCTTCCTCGGTGGGGTTGTCGTAGCTGAGGTCGTAGTAGTTGAGGAACTCGTGAATCCGGATCTGCGAGCGATCGACGATGCCGCCGTTTTGAATCGCCGCACGCGCGATGACCGGTGACGCCTGCGAGTTGCTGTCGTCATTGCTCATGTACAGGACGACTGGGTCGGCGTCATCCGGACACGTGCTCTCGGCCTCGGTGTAGCGATCCGTGCGAAGGTCGAGCGGGTCGACAGCCTTGGGCGTATCGTCGCACTGCCCCTTTTTGCAATCCGGGTCCATCCCCTCGCCGCACATGCACTGGCACACGCCATCGTCGATGCAGAGTTCGTTGGGCATGCACAACGCCAGCACGCCGTCGTTCGTGATGTTGCACCATGCCCCTTCAGGACACACGGGCGAGTTCTCGTCGCCCGAGCACATCTGCACGCAGGTCCCTTCGAGGCTCTTGTCGACCACGTCATAGCAGACGACTCCAATGTCGCAGTCGTCGATGCCGCTGACCCCGGAGCCTTCGACGACACAAGGGTCACCTGGCGCCATCGGATCCGGGGCGAGCGGAACGCATCGCGTCGCGTTGTGCACAGGACCACCGTCGTTCGCCCACGGCCCGCACTTCTCACCGTCCGCACAATCCTGGTCCCAGACCGAACACTCGATGGACACCCCGCCGCCGTCCGGATCGGTGATGAAACCCGTCGACAACCCGGTTCCCGCCCCGTCGTCGCCACCCTCATCATCGTCATCATCCCCGGGCTCTCCTTCGACCGGTGGCTCGAACGGCGGCGCACCCCAACCGGCATTGCCCCCGACCAGCGGCTCCCCATCCGCGCACAGCAGCGAAGGACCCTCCGGCCCACCCGAGGACGACTCATCATGCTCGTTTTCGCCCGTCGAAGCCGCACCACCGCCGGTCGTCTCGTCCGCATCCACAGCGGAGGAGGAGCTGCAACCGATGGTAATTAGGGCACTTAGTATCGATCCGTAGCGTGTCATAGCAACCGTTAGCTATGAAGGCTATGTCATCTTTGTTTCGAAGTACAGTTTTGAATGAGGACGCACTCAGGCCGGGACGTCACAGCGGCTCGACGAAGCTCGCGAGCACGGTCTTGACCTCGCGGTTGTTGAGCCGAATCTGCAGCTTCATCTTCGGCCCCGAACCGGACCAACCCAGCACCTCAGCGTCGCCAAAGGTCCGGGTGCGCACGATCATCCCGACGTAGATCGGGACGCCTTCGCCTTCATCGGCGGGGATGTCGTCGAACGGGACGTCCGCAGGAGTGTCGTACTCGATGTCGTTCTGCCAGGACTCGGCCGTACGACGGACGGGTTGCTCACGATGCGCCGAGCGGCGCCGGTGGCTTCCGAAGTCCGGCGCATCCCCGACTCGATGCACGCAATCCGGCGGCAAGTCGCCCAAGAATCGTGAAGGCACCCCAACCTGGGTCTGGCCGTAGATGGTCCGGCGCGCGGCCATCGTCAGGGTCAGCATGCGCTTGGCTCGGGTCAGCGCAACGTAGGCGAGCCTCCGCTCCTCTTCCATCTGCACGGGATCGTCCAGCACCCGCGCGTGGGGAAAGACGCGCTCCTCCATGCCGGTCACGTAGACTCGTTCGAACTCGAGGCCCTTGGCCGAGTGCACGGTCATCATGTTGATCGCACGCGCCGCGTCCCCTTCGGAGCGCTCTCCGCCGACCAGACTCACCAGCTCGAGATACTCGTCGAGGGTCCCATCGGGGCGCTCCTGCAAGAACTCCATCACGTTGCCCTGAAGCTCCTGGAGGTTTTCCAGGCGCGCTTGGGATTCCTCGCTGTCATCGGTGATGAGCATCTCGCGATACCCACTGACCTCGATCACCCGCGCCATCAGCTCGTCGAGGGGAAGCTGGTGCATCTCGTCGCGGAGGTTCTGCATCATCGTGACGAAGCCGCGAACCTTTCGCGCCGCCGCCTTCTTGAGGCCCGCAGCCTCCGGATCGAGCAAGGAATCCCACAGCGAACTCCCGTTCTTGGCCGCAGCCTCGGCGAGGCGGCCTTGGGTCGTGTTGCCGATGCCTCGGCCGGGCCGGTTGATGATCCGGCTGACGTGCGCATCGGAGCTGTTGTTGCGGAGCACCGAGAGGTAGGACAGCGTGTCCTTGACCTCCTGCCGCTCGTAGAACGCCACGCCCCCGACGATCCGGCACGACAGCCCTGCGCGTCGGACCTCATCCTCGAGCACCCGCGACATGGCGTGCGTCCGATAGAAGATCGCGATCTCCTCCGGGTCCGTACCGTCTTCGATCGCGGCGTGGGCGTCCTGAGCGATCAGCCGGGCCTCGTCGCGCTCGGTCCCCAGCTTGACCATGCGCACCGGGTCCCCCTCCCCCAGGTCGCTCCACAGCGTCTTGCCCAGGCGACCTGAGTTCCTGCGGATAACCGCGTCGGAGCAATTCAGGATGTTCATCGTGCTGCGGTAGTTCTGCTCCAGACGAACGACCTTGGCACCGTCGTGCCGGTCGGAGAACCGTAGAATCTGGTCCACATCGGCACCGCGCCAGCCGTAGATAGACTGGTCGTCGTCCCCGACCACACACAGCTCGGCGTGGCGGGCGATGCGGTCGATGAACTCAGCCTGCACCGGGTTCGTGTCTTGGAACTCGTCCACCACGACGTGGGTGAACCGCGTGGTCATGCGAACCATGGGGTCGAGGTCGGCAAGCTGCGAGTCCGACGGTTTCATCGCCTTGCGCAGCAGCGT
Source organism: uncultured Nannocystaceae bacterium (assembly GCA_964352485.1). Taxonomy (GTDB): domain Bacteria; phylum Myxococcota_A; class Polyangia; order Nannocystales; family Nannocystaceae; genus CAJXVA01. The sequence goes on from CAYGTG010000824.1 coordinate 3,887, forward strand.
GACCACGTGGAGGATCAGATCCCCGAAGTCGCACGCATCGGCCGCCTGAAGTTTCTCCTGATACTTCGTGTACGCCTTCCGAATGACGGTCGCGACGGGCTCGAGAATCTGAAGTTTGTCGAGTTCGTTGGGCCGAAGCCCTTGGTTCTTGGCCCGATCGATGTGTCCCAGCACCCCCTTGGGCGTGTAGAGCCGGTCGGGGACGCCAAGATCTGCCAGCACCTGCTTCATCAGGGATTTCTGGTCGCTGGTGTCGTAGATCGCGTAGTGGGAGCTGAGCACGAAGCCTTCCGGGTTGCGCCGAAGGCTCCGAGCGCAGATCGAGTCGAAGGTGCCGACCCACCGCTCGCGGCTCTCATGCCGACCCTCGCAAAC
>CAYGTG010000825.1:0-4260 GCA_964352485.1 uncultured Nannocystaceae bacterium
TGAAGCGTCGTGGCCGCGCGCTGTGTAGATCCCGGTGCCGCGCTCGGCCTCGACAGCGCGGACGGACCCCGTCTCGCCCCCACGACCCTCGGCAAGCGCCGCCTCGGCCTCGGCAGACAGAGACACAGTGTCGCTGGCAGGGGCGCTTGTCTGGGGCGAATGGGCCTGTTGCCCGTGTTCGGTCCGGCTCCCGGACAGCCGTCCGAGCGACTGGATCCGGTGGAGCACCGATGGTCCGTGCAACATGATAGCCACGTGCTGGGCCACATCGTCCGCGGCCGCCGGTCTTTTAGGCCGGGACCGCGCCCGCGCCGCCGTAGCAAAGCGAACGACCGAAACCGCGAAGACCCTCCGTCGTGACGCACAGCGTCCAATCGACGTCGTTTTGGGCGCCATCGGCAGCCTTGTGCTTCACCGAATTGGATTACGTACATAGATGACTTTTGACTACATGAGTCCCCGGACTTTTTGGTTGTATTGTTCTTGAATACTTGGAACCACACACCGTTCCACCTATGCAGAAGCGCAGATGACTACGACCAGCGACGCAATTCGAGCCTTTGGGTCCGCCCGATACGCCTTGGACGACCAGATCGAGGCCCAGATCTTGGAGCCGCTCCGCCACGACCGAAACCGCAGCGCCACCGTCGCAGCGCTGATCGAGGACGGAACCGCTCAGCGCCTCATTCGAGGGATGCACGGAGACACCGCGGCCGCGTTTGCCCAGATCATCGGGGGCTCCTGCGATTCGACCGGGGCGCAGGCATTTCGACGCACGCTGCGTGAGTCGAAGCCGGGGCTGATCTGGATGTTCGACCTCAGTCACGAGCTGCACACCAACTATCGTCGGATGGGAATCACCAGGCTGGCGCCCGCGGGGTCGACGGTCATGCCCCTGAGTCCCACGGACCCCTCGGCGCCGTTTTCCGGGGCGGCAGCCACGGGCCGAAGCCCACGTCTCGTCCGAGTGCCCTTGGCCGATCAGTTCCGCATGCTGCGCGACGACCCGGCCACGACCCAGCGCTACTCCAACCCTCTGGGCGATCTCGAAGAATATCTCAATGGCCTCACCGAGGAGCAGCGTCGTCGCCAAGGCGAGATTCTGACGCAGCGGCCAATCGTCTCAGGCGTGCCGTATTCGTATTCCGCGCTTCCCTCCCGGATGGCGATCCTCGAAGACGCGGCGCGCCGCTACAACTTGCACCCGCGCGTCATCGCGGCGTTCTTGCTCGCCGAGGCTCGCGACCAGAGCCAGCACGAGGACGGCAAAGACTACGCCGCTGCGGTGAGCCTCATGCGTGCCAACACCTCGATCGGCTTGGGACAAGTCGTCGTCAGCACCGCGCGCAAAGACGACCTCTTCTCCGACTTGTTGTCCTCGCAGTTCCGCTCGAATCTCAGCCACCAGCAGATCGCCTACCTGCTGGCGTCGGACGAGTTCAACATCTTCGCGGTCGCAAAGTACATGCGCAAGACCGCCGATGCGGGAGCGCGGATCAACCTCGCGTCGATGCCGAACACCCGATACTTCTACCCCGACCTTGAGCCCGGCACCTACACCGCCAACTCCCAGACCTGGCCTGCCGACAACATCGCCGCACTCGGATCGGAGTACACCTCAACACCCTGGGATGATGGTGTGCACGCTGGCTGGGGATGGTTCGTCTACGAGGCCTACATCGATCTCGGGGGTGGCGGAGCGCGAGGGGAGTCGGGCGCGGTCATCGAGGCGCGTCGACAGCGACTTCGCGAGATGCGAGCGGAACGCAGACGTCGTCGCTAGTGTCCCTCGCTCGGTGAAACCCGGCGCGGCGGAACGCGAAGGAATTTTCGCTCCTGGGTAGGAGCCGAAACGCCGCTGTACCCGGTGCTCGTTACTGTGGACGTGTGACGCGGCGGAACAGCGGCCGCGCATCGTCGGCGGCAGCCTGGTACTTCACCGAGAACGTCTCGAGTTGTGCGATCGCAGTTTCTACGGACTTGCCATCGGCCAGCTCGAGTGCATCGAAGCCGACGCGGCGCATGTAGAAGACCTGATCGGGCAGCACGTGTCCCACCGCGCGCAGCTCCCCGGTGTACCCAAGCCGGTCTCGAAGCAGGCGCGCGGACGAGTAGCCGCGGCCATCGGTGAACTTGGGGAAGGCGATCGCAACGAGGGCAAGACCCTCGAGCGTGCCTTCGAGAGCCAGGACGTCGTCGTCGGGCTGCAGCAGCACCCCGACCTTGTCCGCTCGTGCTTGCAGAGCCTCGCCTTCACGGAGCCACCGCGCTGCATCCACCAGGATGTCACCGCGGGTCGGTACCGCCTCGTCCGCGGACAAGGTTGTCCAGAGCTCGGGGGGAGCGACAGCGTTGTGCTTAATCAGTGCCATAGAGGGATTCCTTGAACGGGTCCAGTCCGGCCCGGCGATAGAAGTCGAGGAAGGTCTCGTCCGCGCTCTCGCGCTGCGTTGCGTAGGTGTCGAGCACGGTCGAGACGGCGTCGACGATCTCCTCCGAAGAGAAGGCGCGGCCGACGATCTTGCCCAGGCTGGCATCGTCTCCAGGGTCGCCTCCGAGCATGAGCTGGTAGGCCTCGACGCCGGCCTTGTCGATGCCGAGGATGCCGATGTTGCCGACGTGGTGGTGGCCGCACGCGTTGATGCAGCCGGACATCTTCAAGCTGACGTCCCCGAGGTCGTCGAGGTAGTCTTGGTCATCGAAGCGCTCTGCGATGCGCAGCGCGATCGGGATGGACCGGGCGTTGGCCAGGTTGCAGAAGTCGAGTCCGGGGCAGCAGATCTGGTCGGTGACTCGGCCCGCGTTGGCGGTGTGGAGATCCCACGCCTTCAGCACGGCGTAGACCGCCTTCAGGTCGGCCTGCTTGACGTTCGGCATCATCACGTTTTGGTCGTGCATGACGACGACGTGGCCCAGGCCGAAGCGATCCGCGAGGTCGGCGAGCGCCTCGAGTTGGCTGTCGCTGACATCGCCCGGTGCGCGGTCCTTGGGTTTGGTCGAGATGACGATCGCCGTGTAGCCGGGGACCCGGTGCGGCCTCAGGTTGTTCTTGAGGAACCGGGCGAACTCGCGGTCGGAGGTGAGCGCGAGCGCGTCGAGGTCTTCGGCGGGAAGCTCCTCGAAGCTCGGCGTGTGAAAGCGACCCTTGATGCGGTCGATCTCGGCCCGCGTCAGCGCGGTGGCGGAGTCTTTGATGTGGCTCCACTCTTCTTCGACCGCGGCGGCGAACTTCTCCACGCCCCACTCGGCGACCTGAATCTTGATGCGCGCCTTGTACTTGTTGTCGCGACGGCCGTAGCGGTTGTAGACCCGCAGCACAGCCTCGAGGTACGAGAGCAAGTGCTCGTAGGGGAGAAAGTCCCGCACGACCTTTGCGATGTGCGGCGTACGGCCCAGGCCGCCTCCGACCAGGATCTCGAAGCCGCGCTCACCGGCGTCGTTGTCGACGATGCGGATGCCGATGTCGTGGATGCGGACCGCAGCACGGTCGGTGCTGGAGCCGGTGACCGCGATCTTGAACTTGCGGGGCAGGAAGGCGAACTCGGGGTGGAACGTGGACCACTGCCGAATGAGCTCGCAGTATGGCCGCGGGTCTTCGAGTTCGTCCGCGGCGATGCCGGCCAGTGGATCCGAGGTGGTGTTGCGGATGCAGTTGCCGCTGGTCTGAATCGCGTGCATCTGCACCGACGCCAGCAGGTCGAGAATCTTAGGTACGTCTTCGAGCTCGGGCCAGTTGTATTGGACGTTCTGACGGGTGGTGAAGTGCGCGTAGCCCTTGTCGTAGTCGCGGGCGATGGTCGCCAGCGCGCGGAGCTGGGCCGAGCTCAGCAGCCCGTACGGAACGGCGACGCGAAGCATGTACGCGTGCAGCTGCATGTACAGGCCGTTTTGCAGACGCAGCGGCTTGAACTCGTCCTCGGTGATTTCTCCGGCCAGGCGTCGTTGAACTTGGCCGCGAAACTGTGCGGCGCGTTCATCGACGATGCGCTGGTCGTGTTCGTCGTATTGGTACATGAGGTCTAACCCTGGGCTGCGTCGGGTCGCCGCAGCGGAGAGGTGGGGCCCTGCGAACGGATGCGCTCGCGGGTTGTTGTGGCCACGGCCGCGCCCGCTTCGACGTTCACCTTGAACGCGTAGGGGTCGCAGACGTCGTGCTCCTGAGTTTGTGCGTGGGACAGAAGGTCGTCACGCTCCTCCTCGCTGCCGACCGGATGCGCGTCGGTCAGCGCAGGCGACCACGTGCGGTCGGAGCGGAGATAC
>CAYGTG010000826.1:0-4251 GCA_964352485.1 uncultured Nannocystaceae bacterium
GGGCGGATCTTCCGGGTGTTCGACTTCCTCAAGACGGCGCAAACCGGCGGGGCGACCGACATCCGCGCCGGCTGCGGTCGGGTTGCGGCGCAGAGCAATCAGCCCGGCCTCACCATCGTCCTCTCGGATTTTTATGACCTCGAGGGGGCCTTCGAAGGTCTCAACATGCTGCGCTTCCGCAAGCACGAGCCGGTGGCGATTCAGATCATCGACCCCGCCGAAGCCGACCCGACCGGCTCGGGTCTTCGCGGCGATGTCCGGCTGCTGGACTGCGAAGGCGATACCCAGCGCGACGTCACCTTGTCGCCGCGAGCCTTGGCCTCGTACGCCGAGGCCCACGAGCGCTTTTGTGCCCAGCTGCAAACCAGCTGCCGCACCCGCGGCATCGGCTACGTGCGCGCCAACATCGACATCCCGTTCGACGACCTCGTGCTCCGCATGTTCCGCCAGGGGGGCATCCTGCGATGAGCTTTTCGGGCTGGAGTCTCCCGCAGCTCGGGGTGCTGTTCGGCGTCTGCGGCAGCGCCATCACGCTGCTGTACCTGCTGCGCATGCGCCGACGACAGGTCGTCGTTCCGTTCGCGGCGCTGTGGGAGCGGGTCACCCGAGACTCCGAGAGTCGCAAGATCTGGCGACGACTGAGGCGGCTGTTGTCGTGGCTCGTTCAGCTGCTCTTGCTCGCGATGATCGTCGCGGCGATCGGCGACCCGCGCACCAACGCCTGGGTTCGCGACCCCATGACGGTCGCCATCGTCGTGGATGCGTCGGCATCCATGGCCGGGCCCTCCGAGGCCCGCAGCGAGGAGGGCGATGAGCCCAGCCGCCGCATCGACGCCGCCAAGGCTCGCGCGGCCGCTCAGGTGCGGGGCCTGGGTCCCTCCGATCGGGCCGTCGTCATCGTTGCGGCCGAAGAGGTCTCGGTCGCAAGCCCGCTCTCCGGGGACATCTCCGCCCTGCTCGCGGGCATTGACACCATCGAACCCAGCCACGGGGAGGCCAACCTTGGCCGAGCGCTCACGCTGGCCGGACACGCCGTGCGGGGCAATCGGGGAGCACAGATTCTCATCCTGACCGATGGGGCCGTGAACGTGGCTGGCGCCGATGCGCTGCGGCGCTGCGTCGACGACGACGCGGTCCGCTGCGAGGTCGACGCCCACACCGGCGCGGCAGACAACATCGCCATCACCGCGTTTGCAGCACGCCGATACCCTGAAGCTCGTGACAAGCTGGAGGTCCTCGCCGAGGTTCAAAACCTGGGCGACAGCGCCGCCACGGTCACGCTCGACGTCACGGCTGACGGGGTTTCCGTCGGGCGGCGCCCCCTGACCCTGGCCCCCGGAGAGACGAGGCGCGAGGTGCTCTCCGACCTCGATGCCGCGCGCTCCCGTCTCGAAGCTCGCCTGTCCGCCGACGACCCCGCCGCGCTCGGGCCGGACTTCGACGATGTCGCGTTCGCGGTCGTTCCCCCGCTGTCGCCGCTGCGGGTTGCGCTCATCAGTGACGGCAGCAACCTGTTCCTCGACGCCGCGTTGCTCAACCTGGGCGAACACGTCCAGCTCGATGCCGCCGAGGGCACGGACCCCGACCTCGCCGAGTACAACCTCGTCATCTTCGACGTCGGCAACAACCCCCTGCCGGCCACTTTGCCGCAGACGCACCTGGCGGTGTTCGACCCCTGGCGGTTCGAAGACTCCCCTTTTCCGATCGCCAAGGCTCGCGACGTTGCCCGCCCCTTTCTCACCGAGCAGGCCCGCAAGCACCCGCTGCTCGAGTTCGTCGTCTTCAAGGACGTCAACATCGGCCGCGGCACCACGTTTGCGCTCGAGCCGGGGGACGATGCCCTGGTCCGCTCCCTGGGCGCTCCGCTCGTGGTCCTTCGGGAGGATGAACACATCACCTTGGGCATCGGCTTCGACCCGCGCCAGTCGGACTTTCCGATGCGGATCGCATTCCCGCTGTTCATCGACAACCTCGTTCGCTACGTCGAGCAGCGCACGCCCGGGTTCGTGGCCAGTGCGCCGCTGGGCCTGAGTCAGGCGATGGGCGTGGCCGATCTGGGACTCTCTGCCGAAGGGATGAGCCGAGTCGAGGTCCGCGGACCGCAGGGCGATCCTCAGACCCGGCCGGTTGAACGCGGACGGTTCCGCATGCGAGCCCTCGTCCCCGGCATCTACACGGTCAGCGCCCTCGATGGGCCTGCCGCGGGTGCCCAAGTCGAGGTCGCCGTCAACCAGGCCAACTCCGGAGCCTCGGACCTGCACTCCGTGCTGGGTGAAATGGACCTTCCTGCCGCCGCAACCGCTGGGTCTGCCCCCGATCCTGCCCCGCTCACCGAGGGACCGCTGTGGACCGCGCTCATGCTGGCGGCCGCCGCTCTCATCGCGCTCGAGTGGGCGACCTACCACCGGAGGGTCACGGTATGAGCGTCCGCGAAGGCATGCGAGCTGCGCTTCGACACCCTGCCGTGGACGTTGCGGTCGGCGTGCTGTTGGGCGGCGTCGCAGTTGGGCTGCTGCTGCTGCTCGCGCCGTGGCCACAGTCGATGTCCATTCCGCTGCCCGGTGCGCTTGCCGAGCTGCTCGGCGCCACACAGGGGACCGACCCCGTCGCCGTCCTGGCCCGGCCCGAGGCGCTGTGGCTGATGCCCGCGGCGGTTTTGCCCTACCTCATCCTCGTCCTGCGTCGCTCACTCGTCGACGTGCCTGGACCCCAGGTCGTCGTCCAGCTGCTCGCCCGGGTCGCGGTGCTCATGGCCGTCGCGGCGGCACTGTCCCAGCCCAGCCTGCGCAGCCCGATTCGGGGCAAAACGCTGGTCTTCGCCGTCGACCTCTCCGACAGCATCGACGATGCGCAGCTCGCCGAAGCGCGCGCTCTGGTGGCCGCGGGCCTCGCCCAGCTGGAGGCCGAAGCCGCCGCCGACGTCGACCCCGAGGACCGCACCCGGATGGCCGTGGTGACGTATGCGGAGCGGGCTGAGGTCCATACCGTCGACCTCGACACGTCGGTCGACACGCTGCTGAGGCGTCCGGAGACTGGCGCCTTGGGGAGCGACCATGCCAGCGCACTGCGGCTCGCCGCCGCGCTGGTCGATCCCCAGACCGAGGGGCGCATCGTTCTGCTGACCGATGCCGGGGGCTCGCTCGCCGAGCGCGAGGACCTCTCGGGATCCACCACCGAGCTGCAAGCGCGCGGGGTCTCGGTTCACGTGCGCCGCTTCGAGCCCGCGGCCCGCGGTGATGTCCTGGTCGAGGCCGTACACCTCCCGGCCGAGATGCGGTTGGGCGAGACCTTCAACGTCGCGGTGGACGTGTTCTCGACCGCCGCCGGCAGCGTGAAGCTCACGCTGACCCGCAACGGCGTGGCCAACCCGCTGCAGCCTTTCGCCGACGTCCAGCTCCGCGGTGGACACCAGCAGCTCACCTTCGAAGCTCGGGTCACCGAGCCTGGGCCGGTGGTGTTCGAGGCCGCACTCGATCCCGAGTCCCTCGAAGGTCCGGACAACCGCCGAACCGGAAACGACGCGGCCGCAGTTGCGGGCGAGGTCCGCGGGCGCCCCAAGGTGCTGCTGGCCGGCTCCGGCGGCAACGCCCCACTGGCCTCCGCATTGCGCTCGGACCACCTCGATGTGACCGTCGTCGGAGGCTCAGGGGTCCCCGAGACGCTCGAGGCCATGCGGGCCTTCGACCTCATCATGTTCTCCGATCTGGGCGCGGGGTCCGTCAGCGCGGCGTCCAAGCAAGCGCTCAAGCAGTACGTCGTGGACCACGGCGGCGGCTTCATCATGGTCGGCGGCGACCAGTCTTTCGGCATGGGGGGATGGGGCCGCGGCACCGTCGGCGAGATTCTCCCCGTGCGATTCGAGGGCGAACGACAGCGAGAGCAGCCCAAGCTGGCGCTGGTGCTGGTCATCGACAAGTCAGGTTCCATGTCCTCGGAGGACAAGCTAGACCTGGTCAAGGAAGCATCTCGCGCCACGGCGCGGACCCTCGACCCCAGTGACGAGATCGGGATCATCGCGTTCGATTCCAGGCCGCACAACCTCGTGCGACTGCAGCCGGCCTCCAACCGGATCCGGATCAGCTCCGACATCCGGCGGCTGACCTCCGGCGGAGGCACCAACGCGCTGCCCGCCCTCCGCGAGGCCTACCTCCAGCTCGCCGGCAGCAACGCGCTGGTCAAGCACGTCATCCTGCTCAGCGACGGTCAGAGTCCCGAGAACGGCATCTCGGCGTTGTTGGGAGACATGCGCGA
>CAYGTG010000827.1:0-4250 GCA_964352485.1 uncultured Nannocystaceae bacterium
GACTCAACCCTGGCCGTCACGGGCAGGGGTCTACGTCCCTGGGAGACGGGGGCGGCCGAGCGGTTGAGGAACGCAGGGCGCCAGAACAACCGAGAATGCCGCCCAAACCTCGAAGAGTCACACACAACTCTCAGACAGGTTTGCCCCCTCACTCTCAGACAGGTTTGCCCCCTCAGACAGGTTTGCCCCCGAGGGCGGCTACGCCCGGCGCCGCACGAGATCCCGAGGGCGGCTACGATCAGAATCGACCCGTGACCACGAGGCCTGTGTCGCTCGGGAGGAGCGCGGCTGAGGCCTGGGTGCGTCGCAGGGTGAGGTAGCGGGCGGTTGCACCGACGAGGAGTGCAATCCCGGCGCTGCCCACGACGGCCCCGCTGATCGTCAGAGCTCGGGTACGTTCGAGGTTCTCGATGTGGGTGGCCTCGTCGCGGGCCGCGTCCGCGCGCCGCCGCGCGAAGTCGGCGGACACCAGCAGGGTTGCGCCTGCTACGGCCGCCACCGCACCCGTCGAGAGCAGGACAGCGCCCAGAACGTCCCCCGAGGGGCGCGGCGAGTCGGCGGTAGGCCGCTCATTCGCCGGAGTCGTGGGCTGTTCCGCGACCCGCGGAGGTGGAGGCTGCGTTGTTGGACCGACCGCTCGCGGGTCTTGCCGAGGTGCGGCCTCGAGTTGCTGCTCGCACAGCCGTATTCCCTGCTGGGCGAAGATCGCATATTCCCCGGTGGGGTTCGCCGCCAGCACTCGGCCGTAGAGCGCGAGTGCCACGTCGCAGTTGCCGCGAAAGCGCTCCGCGTGGGCCTGGGCGTACAGAAACGAGAGTTCGCCTGTGGCTTCGTAGGCGTCCCGGGCTAGCTCGACCACGCGATCATAGTCTCCCGCCTCGAACGCCGCGCGAGCTGCTTCCGCCGCCGTCTGGCTCTCGTCCGGTGCCGCCAGCCGCAGCGCAGCAGCGAACAAAAAGCCTCTCACGACGGCACCGTAGCAGAACCAAACTCAGATCGGGACCGGGAACGGATCGTCCATGTCCCTGGTCGGATCTGGCCGCTTCTTTTTTCCCCCCGACTTGCGACGAGGCGCACGCTTCTTGGAGCCGTGCGGAGCCTCGGGTTGCGGTGTTGGACTGACTTCGGCGGGCTCGGGCTTGGAGGCCTTGGGCTCGCTGGGTGGAGCTTCGGTTGGATGCGGCTGGGGGATGGGCCGTGGCTCGGGAGCCGCGACGACCTCTGAAGTTCCGGCGTCCACAGGCACGGCGTCAGGGCCCGGTTCGCGCTGCGACCACGCGAAGAGACCGCCACCGATCACTGCGACCACGGCGGCCGCCGTGACGGCAAGCCAGATTCGGGCGTCTCCGAGGACCGCGCGTGGGTTTTCGAGCGCCGCAGACCGAACATCGGGGTGGGTCGGTGAGATGTCGGGGACGTCGCGATCTTCGGTGCGTACGGCGACGACGAGCGTCGGAACGACCGGCCCTGCGTCGGCGTCGCGCGCAACCTCGACCCTGGGCGGAGGCGTTGTGCCGAGCACGTGCTTCATCCACCAGGCAACCACGGCGGGCGTGGTGCGCATGCGGGCTTCGTGCGCGAACGACTCGAGATCCTGGCGCAGTTCGGTCGCCGTGGAGTAGCGCTGGTCGGGATCCGAGGCGAGGGCCTTGAGGACGATTTGCTCGAGCTCGGCGGGGTAGCTCGGAACTCGATCATGCGGCCGATCGATCTGCCCTTTGAGGACCTTGTTCAGGATCGCGAAATCGTTGTCGCCGTAGAAGAGTCGCTGACAGGTTGTCAGCTCGAACAGCACGACTCCCAGCGCGAACAGGTCGCTTCGCTGGTCGATGGGTTCCCCGCGGCACTGCTCGGGCGACATGTACCCGACCTTTCCCTTGATCGCGCCGCCGATCGTCTCCGCATTCTTTTCGGAAGCCTTGGCGATCCCGAAATCCGTGAGCTTTGCCGTGCCCTCGTAGCTCACCAGGATGTTGGCCGGAGAAACGTCGCGGTGGATGAGGCCCAGTGCAGACCCGTCGACGCTGCACGCCGAATGGGTGTGCTCTAAAGCAGAGGCCGCTGCGATCGTGATGGTGAGTGCAACATCGAGCGGTATGCCACCGGACGAGGCACCCGCGCGAAGGAGTTCGCGAGCGTTGCACCCGTGCACGTACTCCATGGCGTAGAAGTAGTCGCCGGACGTCTCGCCGATATCCGTGACATGGACGATGTTGGGGTGCGCCAGCGTTGCGGCGATCCGAGCTTCGTTGAGAAACATCTCCACGAACTCGGGATCGTTGGCGAGATGCGGCAGCACGCGCTTGAGCACGACGACTTTCTGAAACCCGGCCAAGCCCTCTGCACAAGCGAGGTGGAGCTCCGCCATGCCTCCGACCGCGAGACGCTGCAGCAGGTGATAACGTCCGACGCGCGCTCCAGCCGCCAACAGCTCCGCCTTGCGCGGCTGCAACCCTCCGCCCATCTCCTGTCGAGACTAGAGCACATCTCATAACCTCGCCACGCCATCTCACTGGTCTTTGGGCCCGATGGCGTTGTCGCGAAACCTTGCAGTACCCCGGTACAGCGGCGGCTCCGCTCCTAACCATCAGCCCCAGATCCGCCGCGAGCCGGCGCGTCGAGGTTATGAGATGTGCTCTAGCAGCCCGGCAGGCGCCCCGCCTCTTCACTGCGGTTGGACGACGGACGCGGTGAGTCGAGGGAGGTCGCCGTCGACCGAGGCCTGAAGCGCTGGTGAGACGCGGAGCTCTTGGAGGTGGATTCGAATCAGCTCCCGCGCGCGGGCGAGCCGAGTGGTCACGGTGCTCTTGGGCACCTCGACGACCTCGGCGATCTCCGCCGTCCGCAGTCCGTCCCAGTAGTAGAGCTGCATCGCGATTTGGAGATCTGCGGGGAGCTCGACCATCGCGGCGAGCAGGAGCTTCTGCTCCTCGGACCGAGCGAAGATCGCCGTCAGGGATGTCTGGGCCGAAGGGCGAGGAGAGTCAGCGCCGAAACTACGCATGGCATCGACACGAGAAGCTTTTCGCAGATGCATGAGCATGTGATTTCGCGCGATGCCGAACAGGTACGATCGAAAGCTTGTGTGAAGCTTCTGCCTCTGCACCGCCTCGATGCATGACAGGAGCGTGCGCTGGGTTAGATCTTCGGCCTCAGCGGGCAAGCGGAGCTCGAAGAACCGAAACACGCTCGCGTAGTGGCGTACAAACAGCTGGTTCCCCGCAGCCGAGTCTCCGTCCGCCCACAGCTTCAACAACGCGAAGTCTTCCCCGGCTTGGAGCATCGTGCTGGGCAGATCGTAACACGTCGAGCGTCAGCCCAAATCCAGAGATCCCGAGCCGAAGGCGGTGTCGCCAAAGGACTCGTCGTCGAGCCCCATCAGATTGCAGACCGACGTCAGCAGCTTGTTGTGTCCCTGCCCTTCGCGCTCGATGTAGCGTCCCGTCTGCAGGGCTCCGCCAGCTCCTCCGGCGAGCATGTGAAGCATGCGGCTGCTCTGATGACCGTAGCCGAGGTTCTTGGTCCACAACACCACGCTGTGGTCGAGCATGGACCCGTCACCTTCGGGGACGGCCGCGAGCCGGTCCAGGAGGTAGGCGAACTGCTCGAAGAAGAGGGTCTCGAGTTCGAGCCTTCGCTGAAGGTCGGCCTGCGTCTTGTTCCAGTCGTGGGCGACGGTATGCGCATCGATGTTGATGTTGACCCCGGCGTCGGGCCAAAGCGGTGTGGTGCTGCTCGCCCCCGAGTTGAGAATCTGGAGCGACGCGACGTCGGTCAGGCCGCACGCCAACGCCTGGACCATCACGTCGATCTGGCGCAGCACGGTCGTCGGTAGGTGGGCGTTGGACTCGTAGTCGAGCGGCGCCGGGCCCTCGCCCGGGGAGCACTCGACGGAGGTGTCCGATTCGAGTTTGGTCTCCAGGTCGCGCACCAGGCTCAGGTGGACCTCGAGCTTGTCGGCGGCTTCGGACGGGAGTCGGGACGTCAAGCTCTGCAGGTCGCCCGCGGTTCGATCGAGCACGCTCAGGCGCCGGGCACGAAGCTCGGCCAGCTCCGAGGCGGGCAGGTCGAAGTCGGCGAAGAGGGAGTCGAACGCAGCATCCGGGCGCGTCTGCGGGTGGACGGGCTGGTTGGCGGCGGTGTACGAGATGCGGTTGTTTCCGTTCGCGCCACCGCACCGGACGCCCAAGGAGAGCGCTGAGACGCCCAATGCGCTCGCGATGTGCTGGTCGACGCTGGCACCCGACGCC
>CAYGTG010000828.1:0-4250 GCA_964352485.1 uncultured Nannocystaceae bacterium
TCTTCGAGGTCTTCGCCCGTGAGGTCACCTCCGCTGGCGTCCGTGGGCTCCGAGTTCGCCGGTGGCTCGGCTTCGGCTTCGACGGCCGCCGGGACGTCGAGTGCGGCGCCACCGGGCGCGCCGACATCCAGGCGGGCCGGCGTGGGGGTCGGCTCGCTCGGTGGACGTGTTGGCTCGTCGGTGGTCAGAATGAGCAGCACAGAGACGACCGCAAACACTCCGCCGCCCAGGGCGCCCCAGGGCAGAACGGACCGCAGGCCGCCGGTCTTGCTTCGGTCGGCGGTCACGGGGCGAAGTCTACTCCATCGAGTCCGGACAGCCTCAGAAGGCGCCAGTCACCTTGGTGAACACGATCGAACTCCCAGCCGCGGGCTGGCCAAACTTCGTGTCGTCTTCGCCGATCAGGAAGAAGCTGCCGATGTCGAACGTGATGCTGCCCCAAGGGGGCACCACGACCAGTTCGGGGTAGATGACGTACGAACCGTTGTCCTTGGGTCCGGTCGGGAAGTCGACGACGCCGAACGCACGGAAGAGCAGGTGTCGGCCAAAGAAGACCAACTCGGTGCCCCCGACCACGTAGTTGCCGATGTGGTCGGCGCCAAACTCATCGATGAATCCCCGCAGGTATTGCGCCTGGACATACACGTGCTTGCCAAACGTGTAGTCGAATCCCGCGGTGGCCTTGATGTACGGGCGATCGTCGATCGCTGGGCCACGGAGTTCCTCGACCGGGTTGAGCAGGTCGTCATCAGGGGTGACGTCCACCGGGATGGGAAACTCGATGTAGAGTTCTTGCGCCGTGGGGAAGAACAGCGCGCCCTCCCCCCACAGACCCATGTCGCCGAGAAACGGCAGCTGGGTCGCGAAGTCGAGGCCCAGCACCTGCATACGCGGATAGTTGAGCACGACGTCGGAGCGGTAGCAGCACTCCTCGTCGGTCAACGGTCCCACCGGCGGGTCTTTGGTCTCGGAGTCGACGCGCAGCGGCGTCGGGATGTCATGCCGCCCGTTGTAGTAGGAGATGGACGCATCGATGCCGCCCAGCGAGGTCCCCAGCTTGACCGCGCTCTGGCCATCGGAGAACCGCCGCTTCGGCATGCGCACGCTGCCCACAACGGTCGGGACGAGGCTTGGCGTGATGTCGAGGGTGGCCTGCAGCTCCTCGATCTTCGCGACGTCTGACTCCCTCGCAAACGGCACCTGCGCCTGCGGGTCCTCCAGACCGGCGGCAGCAGACGGTGGAAGCAACGCCGGATAGAACAACGGGACGTAGACCGCCTCGAACCACAGCTTGTCGTCCAGCGGCGCGAAGTCGACCACCACCATCTGGTTGGCGATAGGCTCCGTGAACAGTGGCCGGTCCTCGAGGTCGTCGGGGTTGATGTTGTTGGTGGGGTTGAAGCGGTCCGCGGTCCCCCACTGCACGATCTGCCGACCGATCTTCAGATCCAGCTTGGGCAGCAAGTCAAACACCGCGACGTAGGCGGCATCGGACTCGACGTGAAACGGCGTGAGCAGCTGGCGCGTCGCGAGGTCGTCGAGGACCTGCGCCTGCGCAACCCCGAGAAACACCGGTTCCACGTTTCCGACCAGCTGGATATGCTCGTTCGGCTGGTAGCGCAGGGTGAACTCGAGGCGGTTCTCGTTGCGGCTGAACGCTCGCTGTTCAACGCCAGCAACGTCGAAATAGGCCGACGTCACGACCCGAAAGTTGAAGTCGAGGTCGTCGCGGGCGTCCTTCTTCGCTCGCCGGGTCTGCTCGGCTGCGGGCGCCGCAGCGGGCGAGGCCGGGCTGTCTTGCGCGGGAACGTCGGCACCCTCGACGCCTTCGAGCGTCGCGTCCGTCCCAAAGATGTCGTCCATCGACAGGTCGCCATCGTCGTCGGGCTCGGCCGTCGACGGGTCGGCGCCTCCGACCGGTTCCGAACCGGATACGACCTCAGGAGCAGACGCCGGGGCCGGGACGGGCTCGGCCGGAGATTCTGCAGCGGCCGCGTCCGCGTCGTCAGCGGCCGGGTCGGGGTCCGCATCGAGTGGCTCCTCGGTGGCGTCCGCGGCCGCATCCGGGGCGTCGACCGCCGGGGCGTCGGTGTCGGGCGCCGGAGCGTCTGCCACCCCCCCAGCGGCTGCGGCGGTAGGGAGGAGAAGTCGCGAGAGGAGAGAGAGGACTGCCGTGCTCAAAGAATCCCGTGGGTGCTCAGCGGAGCAACTGCCGCCGGGAGAACAGGCCGTCATCAACGCCTTCGTTCACCCGGACGTCGGTCAACTCGATGACGGTCGTGTCGCCCGTCTTCAGGTTGGCCATCGAAACCTTGGTGGGCATCAGCTCGCCGCCCACCTTCTTCCAATCTTCTCGACTTTGGGTTCGGACGTGGCTTCCAGCGCCATCGAAGTAGTGCATCTGCGTGACGCCACCCTTCGTGGAGTCAATCACGACGTCGATCCGAGACCAACCCGATTCGTTCCCCTCTTTGGGCGTCAGCTTCAGCGTGGTCTCGGTTCCCTCCCGGCCGCCCACGACGGCGTCGTAGAATGGCGCGAGCAAGACCTCGGTCATGTCCTGATACGTGAACTCGCCGCCGAGGAAGCCTTGGGCCATCGCGTGCGCAGCCACGCGACGCACCTTCTTGAACTCGGGCAGGTAGACGTACAGCGTCTTGGCGTCCTGCATGAGGATCTTCATGCCCGCGACGTCGCCCGGGGCGGTGAAGTGGATGAACTGCTTCTGCAGGCCCTGCATCTTCGAGTCGAAGCTCAGCGTCTTGCTCAGCTCGCCACCCTTCATGATCTTCATGGATGCGGTGTACTGCTGGTCCTTGAAGACGTTGGCCCGGCGATCGATCTCGCTAAGGATCTGGTTCGCACTCGCGGGCGCCATCGTGGCTGCTGGCACCGGAGCGGCAGCAGCGGGCCCAGCAACGAAGCCGGTCGCGAGACAGGAGAGGCAGAGCGCGGCGGCGAACAAGGTTCTCTTCATCGGTGAGGTCTCCAGAGTGTACCGGGGCGGTTGCCCCGCGTAAGCCGGTTCTTCGACGCGCCGCAGCGCCAGATATTGCTCCCCAAAGTCCAAAAAATGACTCAAGCACATGATATTAGGAAAGAAATCATTTTTTCAGTGATCCCGGGCACAAGCGAGATCAGCGGCGGAACAGCCGGGGTGTCAACCACACCGCCCCTGCGGCTGCGACAAGCAATCCGATCGCCAAGCCCACCCCAAAGTCGCGCAATGGCGGCATGCGAGACGCCATCAGCACCAAGAAAGCGGCCGCGAGCTGAACGCCCGTCATGAGCACGACACCGCCGAGCGCATCGACGGCAGCCTGTCCATCTCCGCCTTCGCTCCGCGCGCGCACGCCGAGGTGAATCGCAAAGTCGACCCCGGCCCCCAGCGCGATGCAGGAGACCATGCTCGTGCCAATGCTGATTGGCTGACCGAGCAACGCCAGGGCACCGCCGGTGATCGCCAGCGTCCAGACCGCTGGAACCAGCGCCCGAATGTGTCCCGCAAGCAGAAGCGTGAGCGCAAGAGCACCCAGGCTCACCAGCGTGGAGGTACCCAGACTCTCGTACACCGACTCCGCGAACGCCTGGCCGATCACGGGCTGCCCGGTGACCGCCAGAGACACCGGCAGACTTCGCGCCACGGCGTCGGCCGGGGTGTCGGCTGGAGCGGTCCACTCCGCGTCCTGCAGTTCTGAGAGGACGGTGAGCAACTCGCCGCAGGGTCCAACGGGCTTGAGCGCGGGTGCGTCCTCGTCCACGAAGTCCGCGGCGTCCGGCGTCTCGGGCTCGGGCGCGGGCTCGGGCGGGTTGGCGCCCTCGAGACCGAGCGAGGTGCATGCGGCCGTGACGCGGTATCGCTCGAGCAACTCGTCGGCCCACTGCCCGAGTTGCTCGGCGGCAAACGTCACCCCTTCAGGATCGGAGGCCACGAGCGTCGGGAGGTGCTTGCGCAGCACGGCCTCGAGCTCCGCGCCACGCTTCATCACCAGCGCGTCCAGCGGAACGGATTCGTACTCGGCGGCCTCGAGTGGCTCGATGACCTCATCGGTTCCCAGCGCCCGTGCTCGCGTTGCCGCCAGCTCCTTGGACAGGGCGGGATCGGCCGGGTCAACCTCCTGAAGCCTTCTGAGCCCAGCGTCATCGAATGGGGTGCCGAGCAGTCCCTCGACCCGAGCGCGGACCGCTTCACGCTGGGCCGCCCCCTCCTCGGGTACGGTTGAGGGCGCCACCCGAATCTGCCCCCCCAC
>CAYGTG010000829.1:0-4245 GCA_964352485.1 uncultured Nannocystaceae bacterium
GATCTTATGTGATCAATCATAGGGTCACCCCTTGCGTTTGGTCTTGCTCTTTTTGGAGGGTTGCCCGACTCATCAATGCCATAAATACGTCCTCTATTGAGGGCTGTGTATGTTCAACCTCAACATGCTTCCAGCCGCCTTGCTTCAATTGATTGCGGATATCGACTGTTACATTGTTCACGTCTCTATCGCTAACAGTCGTATGGATCCACTCTCCGAATACGTCGGCTCTGTCTACGACGCGTAGTGCTCTGAGGTCACGAAGTAACGCAGATCGTGGTCCCGTTCCACGAACACGGACAATCGTTTCATCGAGATTTTGTGTAATAGCTTTCGGTGTGTCGGGGGGGCGCAGGAGTGCTCCGTCTTGTAACAAGGCGATACGATCACACCGTGCTGCTTCGTCCATATAGGGTGTTGAGACAATGGTCGTAATACCACCTGAGCGGAGTTCTGCGAGCATATCCCAGAATTCTACGCGACTCACCGCATCGACACCTGTTGTCGGTTCGTCCAGAATGAGCACGCGGGGGCGATGCACAAGTGCGCAGGAAAGCGCAAGCTTCTGTTTCATGCCGCCAGAGAGTGCGCCGGCGCGGCGGTTGGCAAATGGTTCAATCTGAGAATAAATCGGCGCGATCAGGTCGTATTGCTCTTCTACTGTGGTCCCGAAGACAGAAGCAAAGAATTCCAGATTCTCTTTAACAGACAAGTCGTGGTAGAGTGAGAATTTGCCCGGCATATACCCGACCCGGCGTCGAATTTCTTTGTAGTCACGAATCACATCCAAACCATCCAGCGTAGCCGAGCCGGAATCCGGACGAATTACTGTAACTAAAATCCGAAGCAGCGAAGATTTTCCGGCACCATCGGGGCCTATAAGGCCGAATAGCTCACCCGACTCGACGTCTATAGAAATACCATTCAGGGCCTGGGTGTGCCCATAGGTTTTAATGATATCGCGGACTTCTACACGGCCGGCGTCAGATCGGAATGTATTCATGTCTTTTGCAGGGGCTTGTTGTGCTACCTTACAATGATGATTGCGCGAGACCGGAGAAGCTGACTTCGCCGGGCATCCCTATTTTTAGCATCCCATCTGAATTTGGTACGGCTATCTCAAAAGCATAGACCAGTTCAGCACGCTGATCTCGCGTCTGGATGGGCGTAGGTGTAAATTCTGCTTTTGGTGAGATATACGTGACAACACCACGCCGGCTTGAAAGCCCGCCTGTACCGTCGTCAAAGAGTACCTCTACCGACATGCCGAGCCGGACTTGCGGAAGTTGATTTCCGGTTGCATAAGCCCGTAAGGTGAGGGTGTCGAGTGGCGCAATGGTATAGAGCGGCGATCCCGTCTGGACCACTTCACCAACCCGGGCAATGGTTGTGAGAACAATTCCCGCGACAGGATTTCTGATAGCCGCGTTTGCAAGTCTGTCATCGACCTGTCTTACCTGTGCATCTAGACTGGCTACCTGATCGTTAATGGCGCCGGCCTGGGCACGCGGTACCTGGGCTTGTGCGATGGCCGTCTCAACACGCGCGCGGGTCTGACGTACCTGGGCTCGGAGTTGCTCTACATTCCCTTCTCGCTCATTAAGCTCTCTTGCAGTAGCTGCATTACCGGCAAACAGCCGGCGCGTACGATCAAGTTCTTCTTCAGCGGTTTCAAGCTGCACATCAAGTGCGTCAGCATACGCATCGGCCTCTTTCTGCTGTGCCAGGGCGGCTTTTTCCTGTGCATAAAGTGATCGTTGTTGCGCTAGCAGGTTGCGACGCTGTGCATAAAGGCCGGCTCGCTGGGCAACAAGTTGTGTCGTATCTACCTGGCCTACCATTGCATCGGCCTCCAGTCTGGTACCTTCGCGGGCGTTAAATATCCTCAATTGCCCCTGCGCCTGCGCTGAAACGGTTACTTCGTCTGCATCAAAATTACCATATGCATCAGCATGAGGTCCATTGTTACACCCTGCGATGAATAACAAACACAGTAGCACGCCTGTCGGTAGTAGATCTATTGTTGAAATGCGCGTATTTTTCATTGGTCTGAGAATTAGTGGCTGTCAATTCCTACGGCAAGCAGGACACGGGCGTTTGCATACGCCTGCTCAATTTTACGTTGTGCAAGCGTCAGTCTGGCGGTTGTGAGATCATTCAATTTGTCTGTGTAGGCTGAGGATACCGACACGCCGTTCTCGAGTTGTAGACGAGCAACCTGGACTACGTTTTCACGCAATGTGACAGCAAGAGAGTCGTCTGCTATTGCGTTATCCAAACGGCTCAGGTCTGCCAGATCAGAAGCAAGAGAACGGACAATTTGCTGATTGATGGCCGTCGCTTCGGATTCCACAATACTGGCCTGCTGGCGAAGGGCGGACGAAGTCCTGCGTGATCGTCCACTATCAAAAAGCGTCCATCTTAGTTTCAAACCCAAGATCGCATATTCCTGAATTTCGTCGGTGAGGAAGTTGTAAGGATTGGGCTGGCCAACGCCGGCTTGCACGAATAGACTTGCTTGCGGTCGTGTCTCTTTTCGCGTGGCGCGTGATTCCGCGTGGAGGCGATCTGCCTGAAGCTGCATGCGGTCCACTTCGGGCCGTTGAATCATGGCCAACAAATCTGGATCAAGGCCAGCGACAGCGCCAAGAGCTGCCGGCGCCATCCGGCTTTGTGGAAGGGCCAATACGACATCTTCCGCTATCGACTTCCCGGTTAGTGCGCTCAGGATTGCAACTGCGGCCCGTCGATCGCTGTCAGCTTTTATAGCCTGCTGGCGCACGGATATCAGTTCAGCCTCCAGAATGTCTGCATCCGTCGACAGAGCAGCGCCTTCGTTGGCCTGTCTGCGTAGAAATGAAAGGCGGGCTTCAAGGTCCGCTTGTGCGCCGCTGAGCATGCTGGCACGGGTCTGCAAAAGCAATGAGCTAAAGAACGCATCGAGCGTCGCCTGTTTTGTATTGTACAGACTTGCTCGAACGCCTGCAAGTTGCTCTTTGTGGCGAGCATCCTCCACGGCGATCTTTGCTCGGGTTCGGCCTCCATCATAAAAAGCCCAGTCTGTTTCAGCCTGGACGCGAAATTGTTCTTTTGGGGGACCAGCAGGGCCCGTAGAAGAGCTTACAGGCAACGAAGGTACGTCGGTCTGGTAGGTTGCTTGCCCACTCACCCCAAACTGTGGAAGCCGAGTGGCTCGAAGCGCCTGAATGCGGAGCATTCTTATCGACTCCAAAATCTCAGGCTGGATGGCACGCGGATCTTGTTCGATGGCAAGTTCCTGAAGATCTGCCAATCGTAGCGAATCAGGTGGATGTGTAAACTGCAGAGCCTGGACGTTGCCGCTTGCGGCGAATGAAGCGAGCAATACCAGCATGGCGGGTAAGTTCATCTTGTAACTGTCTGGTTTATCTGTTTGGTTAAATGTAGCCCAAAAAAAGACTGTAGCTACGTTTTTAAGCCGTTAAGCACAAATGTCACAATATCTTCGCGTCTTCGAGCCATCATTTTATGGTGGGCTTCATCGTCTATGCCGGCTATGATATTTATCATTTTTGCAGCGGCAAATGGAAAAATCATAAGCGAAATCATCATAATGACCTGGTCTTCTGCCAGCCCCGGTCGCATGTGCCCGGCTTCAACTTCGTGGTCAATTTGTTGCTGAATCTTGCCAAACATTGTCGCACGCATTTCCTCAATGGGTGCGACTTTATTTAATACTTCGCGCATCTTCTGCGGGCGGTACTGCATCTCCGTGATGATGTAACCCGGCAAAAAGGGTTTTGCAGCAAGCATATCGAGCTCGACGTCCACAAATGCCTGTAGTTTTTGTCGCAGCGGCAAGTCTGAGCTTAATGTGCCAAGCAGTAGTGGAAAGAAGTCTCTTGCTACCTGCAAAAAAACGGCTTCTGCGAGCTTATCTTTGGACCGAAAATAGTAGTGAAGCAGCGCTTTGTTCAAGCCGGCCTCGTCCGCTATTTCCTGCGTGCGCGCACCCGCAGTACCACGCTTTATGAACACACGGGTAGCTGCTTCCAGGATCCGTTTCTCCGTATCAGAAGAAGGTGTTTCGTCGACTGCTGACAATTTTACTAAATGGATTAACTAAATGGTTAAAGTGAAGAATACGAATTAACGTGTTCGCTGTCAACCTGCCAATGGCGATATGGATAAAGTCGCCGTTCAAAAGACTGAATAGGGTTCGGCAGAGAAAACCATTTACTGGAGCGAAGGTTTTATTGGCGTTAT
>CAYGTG010000830.1:0-4240 GCA_964352485.1 uncultured Nannocystaceae bacterium
GGCGAGGATGGCCGCTGGCGCTCGACCGCCGGCGAGGACCCACCGGTCTCGGCGTTGCTCTCGAACGACGCGGTCGAGGCCCGTCTCGGGCGGATTGTGGGCGCACGCCTGTCTCCACTGCTCCCCGAAGGCCCTCCGCAAACTGCGGTCCCGTGGGTGTCCCTCGAGGGCACGGGCGCCCGTCGATGGACGCTCGCGCTCGCCGGCAGATGCCCCGACGGGAGCGCCCGGACGGTCTTGGTGCGGGGCGAGGGGTGGTCCGGCTGCGTCGATCAGGCCCTCACGGGTACCTGGCCCCTACCTGGCACGGGCAGCCCCGATGCAGGGTTGCTTCTCGAGCCGCGCCTGTCTCCGTATGGCTATGGGCGGGTGCTCCGGATCGAGCAGCGGTTGCCCGCGCGCCATGCTCTGTCTCGCAATGCCGGCGACTGGCGGATGAGCAACGACGATGGGGATCGGATGGTCGATGGTCCCGACGTCTTCGCTTGGTACGAGTCGGTCCACGACGCCGAGGTCGAGTTGGCGCCGCTTGGGACAGCCGCACCCACTTGGGCGGTGGATCTGGAGATGACCACCGACACCACGGAGCGCATGCGCCTGCGATGCGGCCCACGAGGGCCCGAGCGCATCTGTCAGCGTGATGAGGGACCGCTGCTGCGGCTGCGGTCGGCTGGCGTCACGTTGGCCACCGACGTGGGGACGTTTGCGAACCGGGACCTGCTCCGATTTGCGGTCGACGACGTTCGGGCGCTCGAGATCACCGCGGACGGAAGCCCTCGGCAGAGCGTCCACTTCGACCTCGGAGTCTGGCGGCTCGATGCACCGACGCACCCAGAGGGAGACGCGGCGCTCAGCGACGTGCTCTTGGGGGAGGTGCTCGCCGCCGCGGCCTCGGTGCGGGTGCAGAGCTGGGTCCCGATGCCCCCGGCGTCGCCTCTGCGGACGCTCCGCCTCGAGCAGGTTCCCACAGCGGGACGCGACACCGTCCTGGTTCTCGAACTGTGGGCCGACCCCGAAGACCCCGAAGGCTGTATCGCGGCGGTGGACCAGCGCGCGGGTCGGCTCGGGGAGACGGCCTGCCGACGGCTGCAGCAGGACCTGCTCCACACCGACCCCGTCCAGTTCTGGCTCGACACCGCGCGGAGCATTGAGGTCATCGCCGATGGACACACCTCCCGGTTCGAGCGTACCCCCGAAGGCTTGGTCGGCGAGGGACCCTCCGTCGAGGAGGACATGGAGCGGTTGCGGGTACTCGCACGGCGGCGGGTCGTGCAACTGGAGACGGCCTCCGACGAAGACGCGGCAGGCGAGGGGCCTTGGAAGGTTCGCGTCTTGCCCAAACGAGGCGAGCGCCTAGACGCGCGGGTCGGCACGAACGATGTGACCCTGGTGGGCGCGGGCTGGCGTTATCGGCTCGAGCCGTCCAGGTGACCGAGACGATCATTCGTCGCAGATGACGAGACGGTCGACGCATACCTCGGTGACCGGCGCAGACTCCAGAGCAGCCAACACGCATCGCATCGTCGTGCAGTCGCCGAGCGAGACCGGGCCGGCGGCGTAGACGTTGTCTTCGGTGCAGGCGCCGTCGACAGCTCGCTCCACGAGTCGGCTCTCCCCAGATGGTGAGACCGCGTAGTCACGGTACGAGCCGACGTCGATCGTCTCGCCCGGAGTCTGATGGGAGAACTCGACGGCTCGCCGCTGAGCGATCGCGGTGAGCACACAGGTCTCGACCCGGCCTCCAACGAAGCCACACGACTCCTCTTCCCCCTCGGCGAGCGGTCGCTGGCTGCAGTCGAGCTCGGCGGTGACGACTCCGCAGTCGGTGTTGCTCTCGAAGTCCATGCAGGACTCGCCCGGGTCCGTCGCGCGATCCGGCGTCGTTTCTGTCCGCTGTGGTTCGCAGGCGACAAGCGAACACAGGAATACGGCGCAGCATCGATGGGGGACAGGGCGCACGCCTCCGGGGTTGTGCAACGCCCATGCCCAGTGCGGGGACCTGGGATTTGAACCAGTGTCCGCGAGCGCCACGACAGCCACGTCACGATGCCGGATCACGATGTCGTGGGGACGCGCGCCCCAAAAAAGCCCCGAGCCGATGAGGGCGCGGGGCTTTCGATGTGGAGTGGCTGCCGCTCAGCCGCCCTTTTTCTTCTCGAGCGCGGCTTTGGCCTTGGCGGCAAGCTCGGCGTTCTCTTCGTCTTGACGCTGGACTTCGAGCGGGTGCCAGGGCGCGCCGGGAGGGTAGACCCACTGGTCGAGCTCGGCGCCCGTCTCGGGATCGTGCGCCTTGTAGGCAACGAACTCGAGCAGGCCACGGTCGAAGGCGAAGCCCGTGTCGCTGAAGCGCTTGAACTTCCCTTTGAAGCTGTATTGCTTGCCCTTCTCGAAGATGACGTCGGGCTGCTCTTTCCAGCGTTTCGCGTCCCACTCGGGGATACTGAAGCGGTAGTTCACGACCATCATCGCCCGCTTCTTGCCGAGCTGGTCCGGCTTGTCCGTGATCCAGATGTGCGGCTGCTTCGGCGGGGGGCAAATCTCGCCCTCGGGACACTCGGGCGCGACGTAGATTTCCTGGACGTAGCCCTTGACCATCACCTCGGTGCCGGCGTCGCCCTTTTTGACGTTCTCGTCGATCTCGGTACGGAGCCCATAGATGGAGACCGATCCGTCGGGGTAGGTGAGGTCGACCTTGCCTTCGTCGAAGTCAGGCGAGGGCGGAAGCTCGACCTTGATCTTGGGCGCGGCCGCTTCTTTCTTCTCCTCCAGGTCCGCCGGCTTCTCTTCTTTGTCGCAACCGAACCCGGGGGCGACGAGAAGCAGCGGCAGCGCAAGGAAACCGATGCGGGACAGAACGGCGGCGGAGGATGCTCGAGCGGTGGACATGCCTGAATGGGGGGGACGGACCGCGCGGGTCGGTCTAGGTTCAACCGAAGAGCTTCGTATCATGCGCGCTCGCCGTCGATCAAGCGAACGCACGCCTGCGCCTCGGCGATCTAGCAATCGCGAGGGGACCCGGCGGCTGCTACAAAGCTTCGGCAATGCTCCGTTCGCGCTCCTTGGCTGCCGGCTGTCGGCGACTCGCGTCGTTGGCGCTTGCATTGGGGGCGTGCGGCGGCGGTTCTGCGCTCGAAGAAGGCGACACGGACGCGGTGGCCGATCCCCGCGCAGCAGCCGACGCGATGCTCGCCAAGGAACAGGCCCGGGTTGGCGAGGCTGCTCGCGCCGCCGAGAGGACCCTCGTGATCGGGATGCGGTCCGTGCCCCGGGCGTTTGACCCGCTGAGCGATCAGGATCCGTGGGCGCGACGCGTCATCGACGACCTGCTGTTCCAAGGGCTCACCCAACGAACGCCGGATCGTGCTCCGTTCGCCGAGCCTGGCCTCGCCGATACCTGCGTGGTGGACCCCCCCACCGGGCCCTCCCGCGACGTGTATTGCCACCTGCCTCCCGAGGCGACGTTCCACGACGGCGAGGCCGTGGAGGTGGAGGATGTGGTGTTCAGCCTCGAGTATTGGCTGGATCCCCGGCGTGCCACGCTGCGGGTGCAGCATGGGTTGGACGAGCTGCGGGCCGTGGAGGTCGTCGACCGACCCTTCGGCGCTCCGGAGCTGCGTGACCCGGGTCGTTGGGTGCGCATCGGCTTCGATCGCCCCGAACCTCTCGCGCTGGAGCGGGTCGCCTCGATGAAGATTGTCCCGCGGAAAAAGCGCCGGGGCAAAGGCCGGGCGTTTGGGGTCGAGCCGGTGGGCACGGGCCCGATGCGGCTGATCGCGATCGAGGATGATCGGGTGGTGTTCGAGAGGGTCGAGGCCGCGCAGGGTCCCGGAGCCGTGATGCGCGTGGTGTTGCGTGAGGTCCCCGATGGCGCCGAGGGCCTCAGCCAGCTGCGCCGCGGAGACTTGCACGTCTTGGCCTCAGTCTCCCCCAGCCATGTCCCCGACGAGCTTGCCAAGCCCGGGATGGCCCCGCGCTTCTCGGCCTGGGTGCTGACTCCACCGCACTTCGACGCGGTGCTCTACAATCTTCGCCATGGTGCCCAGGCCGGCCCCCGACTCCGTGAAGCCCTCGATCTTGGGATTCCGCGCGCGACCCTGAGCCCGGGCGGGATGCCGCCGGCCAAGGCCGCGACGATCGTGGACATGGAGGACCCGGTCCCGCTCGATCTGGCCGCACTCGCCGAGGCGGGGGTCTCCGTCACGTGGGGGATGGCCGGGCTTCCCGAGCAGCGGGCTGGCGA
>CAYGTG010000831.1:0-4239 GCA_964352485.1 uncultured Nannocystaceae bacterium
GGTCGAGGTCTGCTCGTCCGACGACGGCCCCAAGATCTGGAACTGGAACGGCCGACACGACTTCATGGCGCTGCCGCTCATCCCGTCCTTCGACGTGGTGGGGGAAGCAAACCGGGAGGGCGCGAGCGTGGTCGAGCCCAACGATGGCTTGTGCCCGGTGGCTTCGGCCCACTGGGGCCGCTTTCGAGGATGCGTCCCGGCGGACCACATGGAGCAGCTGGGCCAGTACGACCTCCCCGATGTCAATGTTCGGACCGGGTTCGATATCGCGTACTTCTACGCCAACGTCGCCGAAGACCTCGCGGAGATGGGCCTATGAAACGCTGGGGGCTTCTTCTCGCGTTGAGCGCGTGCAACACCTCGCCGCGAGTCGAAGATGATGGTTCCGTGTGCGCGGCCGCGCGGGCGTTGCTTCACGGCTGCGGGGTCACGCTCAGCTTCGTGCAGGTGCAGGAGTGCGTGGGGCCGAGTCAGGTCGTGGCCCAGTGCGTGGTCGAGCACGCCGACGACTGCGAGTCGCTCACCGAGGTTCGGTTCGACGAGTGCATCGAGGACGCGCTCGATCCGGTCATCGATGATCCTCCCTACGACCCGCCGCCGGCCAACCCTGGTGATTCGGTTCCGCCCGAGCCTCCGGCCGGATCGGAGGAAATCGATGACACGCGATGCAGCGACAACATCGACAACGATGGCGACGGCTTTACCGACTGCGACGACGTCAGCTGCTCGCAGAACGTGAACGTGACCGTGTGCAGCCCAGCCGGTTCAGGAGGTAAATGATGACGCTCGAACGTTTCGGACACGCATTGGGCGTGTGGATATCTCGTCACCCTTGGCTGGCGATCGTCTTCGGTCTCGTCTCATGCCTGGCGGTCTCGGTCGGTCTTCGCGACATCAGTGTCTCGAGCGACTACCGGGTCTTCTTCTCGGATGACGATCCCCAGAAGCTCGCGTTCGACGAACTCGAGGGGGTGTTCACCAAGACCGACAACGTCGTCTTCGTGGTCAAACCGGCCTCGGGAAGCGTGTTCGAACCCACGACGCTGGGTGCACTGCAGGCGCTCACCGAGCGGGCCTGGAAGCTCCCCCACGCCACACGCGTGGACTCGATGACGAACTTCCAACACAGCTACGCCGAGGATGAGGACATCATCATCGAAGATCTGGTCTTCGCCCCGGCCGACACGCTGAGCGATCGAGACGTCGCCGAGATCCGGAGCGTCGCGCTCGCGGAGCCACTGCTGGCCGGCGGGCTGTTGGCGACCGACGGAGGTGCGGCCGGGGTCAACGTGACGCTGCGCCTGCCTCGGGAGTCCCCGGTGGAGGTCACGCAAACCGCGAAGGCCGCCCGTCTGCTCGCGGCCGAGTTCGAGGAGGAGTATCCCGGGCTCGAGATCCGGGTCTCGGGGATGGCGTTGATGAACGACGCCTTCATGGAGGCCTCGATCGAGGACATGAAGATGATCGTGCCCGCGATGTACGTGGTCATGATCGTCGCGCTCGCGGTGATGCTACGCAGCGTCGTCGCGACTGGAGTCGTCGTCG
Source organism: uncultured Nannocystaceae bacterium (assembly GCA_964352485.1). Lineage (GTDB taxonomy): Bacteria > Myxococcota_A > Polyangia > Nannocystales > Nannocystaceae > CAJXVA01. The sequence goes on from CAYGTG010000831.1 coordinate 1,546, forward strand.
TGATCGTCGCGATGAGCTCGGCGGTCACCATGGGCGTTGCGGGATGGCTCGGCTACCCCCTGACCCCGCCAACGGCCTCGGCGCCGACGGTGGTGCTCACGTTGGCGGTGGCGGACGGAGTGCACCTGTTTCTCTCGGCCCGGCAGGAGATGCAGGACGGGGCATCGAGGGCGGACGCGGTGGCCGAAGCCCTGCGCGTCAACTTTCGTCCGGTGCTGCTCACGAGCCTGACGACCATCGTCGGCTTCGCCTGCCTCAACTTCGCCGAAGCACCCCCGTATTGGCACCTGGCGAACATGACGGTGGCGGGCATCACCGCGGCCTTCGTCTACTCGGTTACGGTTCTTCCCGCGCTGCTGGTTGTGCTGCCGCTGCGGGTCCCGAAGGCCCGAGCCACGTCCAGCCGCCTCATGGAGCGCATCGCCGATGTCGTGCTCCGACATCGCACGCGCCTGGTGGTTGGGGGGGCGGTGGCAGCGGTGTGTCTGGGCGTCGCGGCCTCCCGCCTGGAGAGCAACGACCAGTTTCTGCGCTACTTCGATGAGTCCATCACGTTTCGGCCGGACACCGAGTTCATGATGGAGAACCTCACCGGCATCTACACGGTCGAGTACGCCGTGCAGGCCGGTGGCGAGTCCGCGATCAACGAGCCCGAATATCTCGAAGGGCTCGATGCGTTCACGCAGTGGCTGCGCCTTCAGCCCGAAGTCACGCATGTCTACAGCTACGCGGACATCATCAAGCGCATCAATCAGAACCTGCACGAGGGAAGGCTCGAGCACTACGCCATCCCGCCCACGCGGGAGGCCGCGAGCCAAGAGCTGATGCTCTACGAGATGTCGCTTCCGGTAGGGTTGGACCTCAACGACCGCATCGATGTCGCGCGCTCCTCGACGCGGGTGAGCGTGACGCTGAGGGACCTGTCTTCTCGGGAATTGCTGAGATTCAAGGACCGCTCGGAGATGTGGCTGCAGGCCAACACACCGCCGGCCATGCACGCGCATGCGACCAGCCCGGTGATCATTTTCACCACGCTGAGTCAGGAGAACACCAAGAGCATGATGGTGGGCAACCTCGCCTCGCTGCTGCTGATCTCCTTGTGCCTCATGATCGCGCTGGGTAGCTGGCGTCTGGGCCTGTTGAGCATCGTGCCCAACCTGCTGCCGATTCTCTTCGGCTACGGGCTGTGGTCGCTGCTGTTCTCCGAGATCAACATCGTCGCCTCGATCGCTGGGACCGTCTGCTTGGGGATCATCGTCGACGACACGATTCACTTCCTCACGAAGTACCGCTTGGCTCGCACGACGGGTGGTCAGGCGCCCTCTGAGGCGATTCGCGCCACACTGGTGTCGGTCGGTCCGGCACTGATCTCCACGACCTTGGTGTTGTTCTTCGGCTTCGGCGTGCTCACGCAGTCGGGCTTTCAGATGAACAGCGACTTGGGACTCCTCGTGGTCCTGGTGGTCGGATTTGCCTTGCTTCACGACCTTCTGCTCCTTCCCGCGCTGCTTTCCTTTGCCGAGCGCGACACCCCGATACAGAAAGACAACCCGGAATGAAACGCTCTCTCGCTCCCCTTGCATTCGTGGCTTCCCTCTGCAGCTTCACCGCTGCGACGCTCGTTCCCGTTGCCTCCGCATCGTCCGTCTCGGCCGAAGACCGAGGCGCTCAGATCGCCGCAGAAATCGACCAGCGCGGCATGGGCTACGGGGACATGACGTCCTCGGTGACGATGCAGCTGGAGAACGCCCACGGGCAAAAATCGAGTCGGGCCTTGCGCCTGCGTACGCTCGAACGCAAGGGCGCGGGCGACTACTCGCTGGTGCTTTTCGACAGCCCGAGCGACGTCAAAGGGACCGCGCTGCTCTCGCATCCCAAGGCCGACGGTGACGACCAATGGCTCTACCTACCTGCGCTCAAGCGCACCCGGCGAATTTCGAGCAAGAGTACCTCCGGGCCGTTCATGGGCAGCGAGTTTGCCTATGAAGACATCACCGGCGCCGAGGTCGACAAGTTCACCTGGACGCTTCTGGCCGAGGAGGCCTGCGGCAAGCTCAGCTGCTTCAAGCTCGAGAGTCAGCCGAAGTACGACCGGTCCGGCTACACCAAGCGAGTGGTCTGGGTCGACAGCGCCGAGTATCGCGTCCACAAGATCGACTTCTACGACCGCAAGGACGCGTTGCTCAAGACGCTCACCTACGGAGACTACCGTCAGTATCAGGGCAAGCACTGGCGCTCGCACGTGTGGGCCATGAAAAACCATCAGTCCGGCAAGAAGACGGTGCTGAGCTTCAGCGACTACGCGTTTGGCAACGGGTACACCGAGCAAGACTTCTCCAAGTCGGCGCTCGAATCGATCCGCTAGGGATCCTCTTCCCCTCGAAGGACTGACGATGCAGCGGTGGCTTTTGCTCTGCCTGGCCTTCTTGGCCGGGTGCGTGCACGTGCGCGGAAGAATGGCTGCGGACGGGCGCGTCTTCTTCGAGCCGCCGCAGCAAGGGGCGCAGCGCTCGGGCAACGGCATCTCTTTGTCCGCGGAGCCCGAGTTCTACGCGCAGTCGGACAACGAGGAGCACACCGGGACGGTGCGTCCGTTCATCCGCGTCGACCCGCATGACGTCGAACGGACGCACTACGATCTGCGCCAAGCCGACTACCGTATGCGACGCCAAGGTGCGGAGTTTGGGGCCGGGG
>CAYGTG010000832.1:0-4239 GCA_964352485.1 uncultured Nannocystaceae bacterium
CTTGGGGGGCATGTCGTCGCATGTGGCCGATTGAGGGGACGCCTCGCACGGAGATCTCTTCGATTCGATCTCCTTTCGCGGCGATCGGCCCCCGAATTTGCGAATTCGTCGCGAATCGGTCCTTTCCCCGCGGCCCTGGCCTGTCAGATTTAAAAGAGGCGGAGAGATCGGACTCTCCCCGCAACCCCTGGAGTCGATGCGATGAACCCCTACAAGCACGATCGTGGCCCCCAAGATGCGGACGAACTGCTTCAGGCAGCGGAGCGCGCCCTCTTCGATGCAACCGCTCGGTTGCAGGAGGCGCTGGTTTTAATCGATCGGGAGGGCCTGGAGACGTCACCCGACATGCTCGAGCGGGTGCGACACTGGTCTGCCCTGATTCACCGCGGCCTCAGCCGACTCGAACTGCGCAAGCCAATCCCGGTTCTGACCCACCCCAGCGTGCTCGAAGCGTAAGCTGAGCAACTGGATGTGCGCTCCTGTAGGGGCGCCGTCTCTTGACGCGACGCGCGCTCATCGAGTCTGATCATCTTGCGAAACGGGCGGTGTACGAGGGGTTGCCGCCCGTGAGGATCCTGAGACCTGAGGTCTTCAAGGATCCAGGGGACCACAGGATGATGAACCGAATCGAATGGATTGGAATCGCGCTGGCTTGCACAGCACTCGGAACGGGCTGCGACAACACGGACGTCACGACGCCGTTTGGGGACTCGGCGACGTCGTCTGCCGGCGGCACCGAGAGTGAGACCGCGGGCGACGCGGCCAGCGACACCGCGGACACCGTGGACTCCGACAGCCAAGGCTCCGTCAGCGATTCGGCGACGGTGACCGCCTCGGGGGGAGAGTCCAGCACCGGCCTGGATTCGGGCCTCGAGACCACCACCGACGACCCATCCGACTCGGGCACCACGACCACGGACGGCGGCTCGGAGTCCGGCGATGCAACGACCGGCCCAGCTCCGGATTGCATCGAAGACACCGACTGCGATGCGGGCTCGATCTGCGAAGGCAGTGAATGCGTGCCTGGGTGCACCGGCATGCAGCCCTGTGGCGACGGCTTCGATTGTTGCGAAGGAGCGTGTGTCGACATCAACACCGACCTCGATCACTGCGGAACGTGCGGCAATGTCTGCGAGGCGCCCGACAAGCAGGCGGTCAGCTGCGACGGAAAGTCGTGCCAGGTCGGAGAGTGCGATGATGGCTTCTTCGACTGCGACGGCGCGGCAGGCTGTGAGTCCGAGATCGAGTGCGCGTGCGAGCCGTTCGCCGAGCAGCCGTGTTATCCGGGGCCGGCAGGGACGGAGGACGTCGGGATCTGCACCGGGGGCACGCAGGAGTGCAACGCGTTTGGCACCGGATGGGGCGCATGTGTCGGGTTCGTCCTGCCGGAGGCGATCGAGGTCTGCGGCAACATGCTCGATGACGACTGCAACGGTGCGGAGGACGACATCGTTGATGTCGATGGTGACGGGTGGACCTTCTGCGACAACGACTGCTGCGAGGACGAGTTCGAGTGTGGAAGCCCTGCGCTGGTCAACCCCGGAGCGTTCGAGTTCGTGGGCAACGGAGTCGACGACGACTGCGACCCGCTGACCTCTGATGCTGTCGCTGCCCCGGACTGCTCTGCCGCTGCAGTGTTCGGCGGTGTCGATGCAGACGACATGGCGGAGGCGATGGATCTTTGCCAGTTCACGACGCTGGCCGAGCCTTTGGAGACCCGCAAGTGGGGCGTCATTTCGGCCGAGTTCCTTTCGGCAGATGGTGCCTTGCCGGTGGCTGGTCACTTGGCCACGATGATGGATTCGTCGACGGCGGTCCTGACGAACTACGGCACCGGTGGCGTCGGTCCGACAACGGGGAGCACGATGGCTGGCATGTCCTCGGGTTGGATGCGTGATGCGAACGACCCGGACTACGTGGCTCCCAACGGCGGGGCGAACTTCGGCTGGGCTGACAATCCACCAGCGGGTTACCTCGCGGCCAACGGCGGAAACCTGCCTGCCGCAGCGAGCTGCAACGGAGCATGTGCGTCGGGTTCGGGTGCCAACGACTCGGTTCGGTTGCGACTGACAGTTCGCGTCCCGACCAACGCGCTCTCGTTCAGCTACGACTTTCGGTTCTTTTCGTCTGAGTACTGGACTTGGGCGTGCACGGTCTACAACGACTTCTACTTGGCGTTGCTCGACTCGAACGCGGCGGGGATTCCTCCAGACGGGAACATCTCGTTCGATAGCAACAACAACCCGGTCAGCGTGAACAACGGGTTCTTCGAGAACTGCGTCCCGAACGGCTGTTACACCTGTCCGAATGGGGCTGGTGAACTCGCGGGAACCGGAATGGAGATCGGCAACACGGGCGGAGGCACGGTGTGGCTGACCACCACATCTCCGGTTGTCCCCGGCGAGGTCATGACGCTCGATCTGACCATCTTCGACGTCTCGGACAACATTCTCGACTCACTGGTCTTGCTCGACGGATTCGAGTGGAGCATCGACCCCTCGGACGTCGGGACCGAACCCCAGTAACGTTGAACACAAGGGCCCCCAGCACCTGCGCGCCTGGGGGGCCCGTTGCGCAACGGCCTGTCTAGAATGCGGCCGGGCGCGCCGAGGAGAACGCCCCAAGCGTTCGGCGCAGCAGGCCGCCGCGGGCCTTGTCGAGGGCCGCGATCAGGAGCTCCATGGAGTCCCATCGGTCGCTGGGATTCTCGGCCATGCCGCGAGCCAGCACCCCACTGACGCGGCGAGGCATCTTGCCCTGCACGACTCGCTGCAGCGAACTCCACACCGTGGCGCAGAAGCTGAACTGGTCGGCGAGCGCATCGGCTTGGCCGCCGGCCTGCACCTCTGGCGCCGCGTAGGCGACGGTTGTGAACTGGTCGGTGTCTCCCATGGGCTTGGCCAACCGGGACGTGAAGTCGCCCACGCGAATGCCCCCGTCGTAGCCGACGAGAATGCTGGCCGGAGAGAAACCGCCGTGGACCAGGCCTGCGCCGTGCGCGGAGGCGAGGGCGGACCCGGCGTCGATGAACATGCCCAGCAGCTGCGACCACGACATGGCGATCGGGCGGGTGAGGGCATCGAGCCAGCGCTGCATGTCCATGCCGGAGACCAGGTCGCGGACGACGTAGACACCTTGGCGACGACGCTCGCGGGGATCGACGTAGGTCCCAACCTCGTGCACCCGCACCAAGAAGGGGTTTTGGATCGCCGCCCAGCCTTCGGCTTCGGCACGGAGCTCGGAGACGGCGTTGGGACCGGCGGATGGACTGACCAGCATGAGGTTCACGGCGACGTCTTGATTGCTCTCAGGATCGAAAGCGGAATAGACGCTGCCGGAGGCACCCGTGCCCAGGAGCTTGCGCAGCCCGTAGCGCCCGATGGAGCTCAGGGCTTCATGGGTGCTGAAGAGCTGCTGGGGTGCTCGGTCAGTCATCGCGAACGTGGGGTGATAGCCCCTGCCGCTACCTTTGTCGACATGTGGTGCAGCGTGTTCGATGTGCGGATAACGGCGTTCGTGTGCCTACCTTACGGTCGAGGACGTGGACTCATCCCTTCGGCGAGTCACGGGCGGGTGGCCTCACACCGCGCGACATCGCGCCGGTCTCAGCGCTCGGGTTCGCGTTCGAGGGCCGTGGACAACAGCAGGGTGTGGAGCAGGACTTTGCGATCCGTGGCGTACAGGCCGGTCGCCTCGAGGCGGAGGCGGACTGCCCGCAGCGCCAGGTAGCTCGCGGCGTCGACATCGTGGTCCCAGCCTGCGGAGGACTCGATCAAACCGCACGCGGCGATGGCCGACGCGGCGCTCGCGTCGAGGGGTAGATCGGCCGCGGCCGGGCAGGTGCCTAGAGGATAGGGGTCCGCGGCGAGCGCTCGGCCGAGCGCTTCCTTCCGTGACGCGAGGTTTGCGGTGGCCGCGGCTCGGAGCCCCCGGGTGAACGCATCTTGGTAGCCGCAGTAAAAAGCCGGGTTGGCGAGCTCCAACCAGACCTTGGGCGCACGGCGATTCATCGAGACCGACTCCACCCGCGCGCGCGCCTGCGAAGCGGAGCAGCCAGCGTCGGCGGGGGCTCTCACAACGGGCCACGCACTCGCGGGAGATCACCTCGGCCCCCACCGCCCGGGCTTGTCCCTGTGATTCACACATCCGGACGCACAGCGAAGCAGGCGGGGGCTGCAGGGCAACGGCAGGCTCGGGGGGCTGAGGCTTGGGTGAAGGAACGGTCCCAGCGGGGGGACT
>CAYGTG010000833.1:0-4230 GCA_964352485.1 uncultured Nannocystaceae bacterium
GTTCGAAAACGATCGAGGACCTGGGGAGCGGATACGCGGGGCTCACCGCCCTCGCCGAGCTCGATCCCGACTTCATCAAGTTCGACATGGCGCTCATTCGTGACCTCCACCTGCACCCGGTGAAGCGCCGGCTGCTTCAACGCATGCATCAGTTCGCCGCGGAGATCGGTTCGATGACGATCTCCGAGGGCGTGGAGAACGAAAACGAGCGGGACGCGCTGCTCGAGGCGGGCTGCGCCTGGATGCAGGGCTACTTCTTTGCCCGGCCGGCGCCGGGCTTTGTGGAGGTCGAAGTCAACCGCTTCCCCGCCGCGCCCGCTCCGCACCAAGTTGTCGTGTAGCGAGACCGCACCCGCGGCCAGATTCTCGCCGGAGAAAAAGGTTCCCCAAGCTCCGTTCGGGGATAGCCAGCCCTACGTGCGGAAACCGTGAGGTCTCTGCGCCAGGATTGTCAAGTTCCGTAGACGAATAAACTTGACCCAACCCTCCGCCACCGATCTATGGTGGGGCATGTTCCGCATTGGGTTTGGGGTTGCTTGCATCGCGCTGATGGGCGCCATGGTCGGATGTACGACCGACGTTGAAGATCCGGGTTTCACCAGCGGTGGCGCGACGACGGACACTCCGGAGACGGACAGTGCGGGGTCCACCGCTGCCGACCCCAGCGGTACGTCCATCGACCCCACGACCGGAAACTCCGGGTCGAGCGGCGAGCCCGACCCAGGCACCACGACCGACATCGAACCGGGGACAAGCAGCACCAGCGGTGACCCGACGACGGGCGACCCCGGCGGCTGCGGCGACGGTGTCGTCAGCCCCGGCGAGCAGTGCGACGGAGCTGACCTTCAGGGCCTCGATTGCACCGCGCTCGGCCTCGGAACCGGCACGCTGGGCTGCGACCCGATGATGTGCACGTTCGACACCTCGATGTGCATGTCCGACTCCGGCGGCACCTCCGGCTGATTCGGCCCGCCGACCTCGGACGGCTCCGGCTTTCGCGTGCTCTCCACGCCACCACACCAGGAACGACGACGGACCGTCGCGTTTCTGGTGTTTTGCGTTTGCGCCTACCTGCTCTGCGCGCCGGGCCGGATCACGTTTCCCGACGACGAGATCGTCTACCAGACCACCGCCGCGATCTACGAGGGGCGCAGCCTCTCCATTCGGGGAATCCCGCGCCGAACCGGCGAACCCAAAGGGCAGCCGACGGGGACATTCGGATGGGCCGCAGGGCCACACGGTCAGCGCTACGGTTTCTTCGGCCATGGTCTCTCTGTTGTGGCGCTACCGATGTATGGCCTCGGCAAGGCCGCGGCCGCATCCGCCCCCGAAGCGTGGCGCCACACCATTCGCTCCGACCACTTCTTCGTGCACGGCCGCAGCCAACACGACGACTGGACGCGCCTGGTCGTCAGCCTAACCAACTGCTTCCTGACCCCGATCGCGCTGCTGTTCGCGATGGCATGGACGAGGCAGCTGGGGTTCTCGCGGGGCGCTGCGTGGGTGATGGGTCTGAGCCTGGGCTTTGGCACCCTGCTGCTTCCATACACCCGCACCTTCCTGAGCGAGCCCCTGTCCACCGTGGTCCTCCTCGGTGCGGCGCTGTGCCTCGAACACCACCACCGCACGCACAACCCGCGCTGGCTGTGGCTCGCCTCGCTCATCGTGGGGTGGTCGTGTCACGTGCACCTGCTCAACTTGATCGCGATCCCGGCGTTTGTGGGATACGCGTTCGCACCTCGGTGGTCACAGCGGGCGGGCCTGAAACGGACCTGGAGTGTCGCGATGCTCCTGGGCGCGAGCGGCCTCGCGGCGCTCGCCGTGAGCCAAGCGATCCGGTTCGGGAGCCCCTTCGAGTCCGGACGCCACGGCTTGTACAGCCACGTCATCGTTCCCGGACTCGACCTGCTCGCGCTGCTGGTTTCACCGGGCAGAAGTCTGTGGTGGACCTCGCCCGTGCTCCTTGGAGCGTTCATCGGCTGGCGGCAGTTTCGGCGTCGGGTTCCTGCGGCCGCGTGGTTCTGCGTCGCGATGGTCGCAACCCGCATGTTGTTCGTAGCGACACGCAGCGATTGGTGGGGAGGATGGGCGCTCGGGCCACGCTTTCTCATCCCGATCATCCCGTTCGCGCTGCTCCCGATCGTCGCCGCGTGGGACCATGGCTCGGCGCGAGCGCGGGTGGGGCTGCTGTTGCTGCTCGGCGTCTCCGTCGCCCTGCAGATCCACCTCGCGCAACACTCGATCTTCGAGTGGATGTGGGTGCTCCACGCCCGCACGCCAGAGGATCCCGGCTACCTCTGGGTGTCGCATTGGGCGCTCGACGGCAGCCCGTTGTGGGGCTTCATCGAGCTGCAACCAGACCTGCTCTGGCTCGGCGCGAGACAGCTTGCCCACGCCGGCCACCCCGGAATGTGGCGCGTGTTCCTTGGGATTGGCGCGCTCGCAGTGAGCAGCCTCGCCTTGGCACTGTGGCCGGGCCGTTCGCGCTTGCGCAGCGAGACGGGCACGGGCCATGCTCCGGCGCGATGAGTGCCAAGCCCGAGAAGATCACGCCGCGAGCCGAGGACTACCCCAAGTGGTACCAGGACGTGATCCGTGAAGCCGACCTGGCCGAGCCCGCCAAGGTCGTGAAGGGCTGCATGGTGATCAAGCCGTACGGGTTTGCGATCTGGGAGAAGATCCAGCGCGGCCTCGACTCTCGGTTCAAGGACACCGGGCACGAGAACGCCTATTTCCCGCTGCTGGTGCCGCAGAGCTTCATCACCAAGGAAGCCGAGCACGTGGAAGGCTTCGCCCCGGAGTTGGCCGTCGTCACCCATGCCGGCGGCGAAAAGCTCGAGGAGCCCTACGTCATCCGCCCCACTTCGGAGACAATCATCGGGCACTTCTTCGGCAAGTGGATCTCCAGCCACCGTGACCTACCCATGCTCATCAACCAGTGGGCAAACGTGATGCGATGGGAGCTGCGGACCCGCATGTTCCTGAGGACCACAGAGTTCTTGTGGCAGGAGGGGCATACGGCCCACGCCACCCACGAGGAGTCCAAAGAGGAGGTCCGCAAGATGCTCGGCGTCTACAGCGACTTCGCCCAGGGCACGATGGCCATGCCCGTCGTGCAAGGCATCAAGACCGAGACCGAGAAATTCGCCGGCGCGGTTCAGAGCCTGTGCATCGAGGCCATGATGCAAGACGGCAAGGCCCTGCAGGCCGGCACCAGCCACGACCTTGGTCAGAACTTCGGCAAGGCCTTCGACGTGAAGTTCCAGTCCGAGAGCGGCGAGCTCGAGTACGTGTGGCAAACCTCCTGGGGCGTCTCCACGCGACTCGTCGGGGGCCTGATCATGACCCACTCCGACGACGAAGGGCTCGTACTCCCCCCTGCCCTCGCGCCGATTCACGCGGTCATCATCCCGATCTATAAGAACGACGAGCAACAAGTCGCCGTCATGGAGGCAGCAGAGGCCCTCAAGAAGCAGCTCGGCGAAATCGACCTCGCCCCCCAGGGCGTCCGATACCGTGACTTCATCGAGGTCCGTATCGACGACCGCGACATGCGTCCGGGCGCCAAATTCTATCACTGGGAGCGTCGCGGGGTCCCCATGCGGATCGAGCTGGGACCCAAGGACCTCGAAAAGGGGCAGGTCTGCGTGAAAATGCGGACCGGCGGCACCGGCAAGAAAGAGTTCCTCGACTCCGGCGCCTTCGTCGAAGGCGTGAAGGCGCGCCTCGAGGCATATCAGGCCGAACTCCTCGCGGCGGCCCAGAAGCGCATCGCCGATCGCACGGTGACGCTCGACACCTGGGACGACTTCGTCCAGACGTTCAAAGACGACGCCAGCACCTTCGCCTGGTGCCACTGGGACGGCACGGCCGAGACCGAAGCAGCGATCAAGGCCGAGACCAAGGTCACCATCCGCTGCATCCCTCTTCCCGGTCAGGGACCCGAAGCCGAGCCCGGCGTCTGCATCAAGTCGGGCAAGCCATCGACGCAGCGCGTCTTGATGGCGAAGTCGTATTAGTCATTGAAGGGGACCTCGCGGTCCCCCTCACTCCGGGGGCGAAGCCCCCTGCGTTTCACCCCCTGGCGGTCGGGCGGGGCCCTCGCTCGTCGCTTCGCTCCTCCGGTGCTCCGCCACCGCTGGTGTTGGCGAAGCCCCCTGCGTTTCACCCCCTGCCGGTCGGGCGGGGCCCTCGCTCGTCGCTTCGCTCCTCCGGTGCTCCGCCACCGCT
>CAYGTG010000834.1:0-4222 GCA_964352485.1 uncultured Nannocystaceae bacterium
CCGGAGGGCGGGCCGAGGTCGACATGACGCCGGTGCTGATGGGCCAGATCCGAGTGCAGGGCGTACTGGTGGGGCACCGGGCGGGATTCGAGGCGATGTGCCGAAGCATTGAGCTGCATCGGCTCGAGCCGCGGATCGACAGCGTGTATCCGCTCGAGCAGACCCGGGCCGCATTTGACCATCTGGCCTCCGGCACTGCGCGCGGCAAGGTCTGCATCGACCTCACGACGGCTGACTCGCCAGCGTGAGCACAAAGCGGGCCCCGGGCTTCGCGTCTTCGACCGCGAGGTCTCCACCGTGGGCGCGGGCCAACCTTCGGCACAGCGCCAGGCCCAATCCTACGCCCGGCTTTGTGCCGGCCTCGTCCCGCTTGGCTTTGATGAACGGCTCGAAGATCTTTCGTCGTTCCTTGGCCGGGATGCCTGGGCCGAAATCTCGGATCGCGATGCGGAGGTTTCGGCCCTCGAGCAGCGTCTCCAGGACCATTCTCGTCGGCCCGTCGGTGCTCGGCGCGTACTTGGCCGCGTTGTCGATCAGGTTGAGCAGGACTTGCTCGATGGCGGCGGTGTCGACCTCGAGCATCCGCGCCAGGCTGGCCTCGTCGAGCACGACCTCGAGTTCGGTGCCCGATGCCTCACAACGTCGACGCAGTGCAGGGGTCACGCGGTCGATCAGCGACCGGACCGACAGCGACTCGCGCGTGCGCTCGGCTTTGTCACTTTCGATCCGGGCGTAGGCGAGCACGTTTTCGACCAGGTGGCCCAAGCGCTCGGCTTCGGTCCGCAGCGTGGCGATGTATCGGTCTCGCTTGGACTCGACCATCTTCTCGCCGAGCATCTCGGTGTACATCCGAAAGGTCGTCAGTGGCGTGCGCAGCTCATGGGTGACGGTGGAGACGAACGCGGCGCGGCGCTCGGAGAGCGCCATGGACCACAGCAGCAGGACGATGACGGTTCCCGTTCCGACCAGCACCACGACCCAGCCTCCGATGATCGAAGCACGAACGGGCGTGAACGCGTCGCTCGGTGGGGGCGGCAACGCACCATGGTCGAGTCGGACCGGGAGTGTCGCCAACAATCGTGAGGTGTCCTGAGCCGAGGGGTCCGGGGCGGGGGTGAGGCCTGGGTTTGGAAGCAGGTCGGAGACCTCTTCGAGCAGGGTTTCGCGAAGCTTGGGCCAATCCATCCACGCGCCGTGAATCTCGACCACTTCGCCCCGGCGAACCCGGCGGGCCAGGACGAGCTCGTCGCCGACCCAAAGCGGCGTGACCGGACCCAGCTGCGCGCTGGCCAGTGAGGTCTGCTCGTCTTCGATAGCCTGCGCCAGCGCTCCGTAGAGCTCTGCGTCGTCCAAGGCGTCCTTCGGCGGGCCAAAGAGACCGCTGCCGCTTCTGCTGCCGCTGCCTCGCCTGCTTCTGCCGAGCCTCGAAACCTTGCTGCTGAGATTGGTGAGGTTGTTCTGCAACGCCGCGCTTTGCTGCTTCTGCACCGTGGCGATGGATTTCATGTTGTCGCGGGCGCTGGACGCACGCTTCTCCCACTCTTGGCTGTTGAGTGACTGCTGAGAGGCGCCATAGAATCGGTAGTCGGACTGCTCTTGGTCGCTCTGTGTGTCCGCCTGGGCCGCGGGCGTGACCTCGAACTCCGAGGGACCCCCGAGGGTGTCTTCGAGGCCCTCGGATTGAAGCGCCAGCGTTACGCTGTGCAGGACCGGGCTCTGCGGCGAGGTGAGCCAGCGAAGCTCGCCGTCGGCGGACCGCAAGAATCGACCGCGAACCTCGGGAGTGTTGGGAAGCACCGGAGCCGGGACGGGGTCCTCTGCGAGCAGCGCGACCCGGGCCATCTCCTGGCTGATTCGACCGGGGACCGTGCTGTCGAGTCGCCACAAGGCCAGCCGAACCCGTTCCTCGGTCACCGCGTGGGCTGTCGCTTCGGCAGCGGCTCGTTCGGTCGCGAGCAGGGTCGAGGTGATCGCGATCATCACGCCAACGACCGCACACAAGGCGATCCCGACGGCGGTCCAGACCTTGAGCTGGCGACTCATCCACTCGCCCCGAACTTGTACCCCTTGCCGCGCACGGTGAGGATCACCTTGGGGGACCCGGAGTCGTCGCGGAGCTTCTCCCGCAGGCGGGCGACGTGCATGTCGACGGTTCTTGTTTGGGTGTGCTCGGGGTTGACGTGCCAGATCTCGCGCAGCAGCTCGTCCCGTCCGATAGCGCGGCCTGGGTGCTGCGAAAGGTGAGCCAGAAGCGCAACCTCGCGGTCCGCGAGTTCCACTCGGTGGCCGTCGTCGAAGACCACCTCGCGTCGGGCGAGATCAGCATATCCGCCGGGGACGGGGACTCGGGCATCTGCGGTCTCCTGCGGGGGAGCCCGGCGCAGGACCGCTTCGACTCGAGCCAGCAGCTCTCGCACGCTGAACGGCTTGACCACGTAGTCGTCCGCGCCGAGCCGGAGCCCGCGGACGCGGTCCGCCTCGCGACCCCGCGCGGTGAGAATGATGATGGGGAGCTTGGGTTTGACGCGGCGAACCTCGGAGAGGACCGTGAATCCGTCCCCGCCGGGAAGCATGAGATCGAGCAGCACACAGTCGCAGTGGTTTCGCACAGCGGCGTCCCGACCCGCCGGCGCTGTGTCGGCCTGCAGGACGCCGTAGCCATCGAAGCCCAGAGCATCGACCAACCCCATGCGAATCGCGGGGTCGTCTTCTACGACGAGGACGGTGGCGCGCGTTTCGGACATCGGACTAAAGAGTAAATCCTGCGGCTTCGGCCTGGGCGGAGATCGAGTCGATGATCGCGTGATCGAGGCGATGTCCGTCCTCGGAGCGCGTGTTGGCGACGTACGCCTCCCGCTGCTCCTGGAGCTTTCGGAGGTCAGCCTTGAGCGCGTCTCGAGTCTCTCGCGCGTCCTTGACCTTCTTCTCGAGCTCTTCGTCGCTCAGCGTGGAGTCTTCGTCCAGGAGCGTCGACCGGTCGAGGGTGCTCAGCTGGACGGTGCCCTCATCGAGGGCGTCGACCAGGTCCCACTTCGCGTTGTTGTACATCCCCGAGGTCTTGCTCATCGCCCGGGCGATCGAACTCGATCGACCGGCGGAGAGGCTATTTTCGTCCTGGCGCATCTGGTTGTTCAACGCGGCTCTCGCCCGGTAGCCAAAGCCGATGTACGTATCGTTGAGCTTCGAAGAGAGTGTCTGGATCTCGTCGTCGTGGGGCGAGGCGATGTACGCCTGCTTCGCGTTGTGGTCGATGCGCAGGGCCTTGCCACCACCGAGACGGGCGGCGTCTTGCCAACCTGCATCCCAGTCGCCGTGCCCGGTGCAGTTGACCGTGTTGATGACGATGCCGCGGGACTTGGCGGCCGCCACGGATTCGCGGAAGTCCATCGGACCCTGGGTGAACTCCTCGTTGCCGGCGATGTACAGGACGCGCAGCACGTTGTCGTGCTCGTCCCACGTAAGCTCATTCATGGCGGTGGAGATGGCTTGGCCGGCGAACTCGTCGCCACCGGCGGTGGTCAGCCCGAACAACCCCTCGGACACCAGGTCGAGCTCGCTGGAGAAGCCCACGACCTGCCGAATGTAGCCGTCCGACTCCGCGAGCCCGTCGTTGCCATATTCGTAGATCGCGATCTCGAGCCGCGGCGCGTCGCCTTGAAAGCTCGCCGAGTCGAGTGCGTTGACGACGGCCCACAGCTGCGAGCGCGCTTGGTCGAGCAGGCCCTCCATGCTCGAGCTGGTGTCCAGCAGCAGTGCCAGCTGGATCTTCGGGGCGTGGATGACTGCGGCCGGCGGCGTCGCGCTGGCCACCGGTGCCGGCGCCGCGGCGTTGCTTCCGGTGGCAATCGGCCAGGCCACGGCGGCGAGCAGCGCGGCCGTGCTCGCGAGCAAGACCGTCTCCATGGTTCGAAGCGTGCTCCGGCGCCGTCTGGGAGGGGTTCGCACCAACGCGTAGCCGGACGCATCAGGAGCCTGCGCTTCGGGGTCAAGGGCAGCGTCGGAGGGCCAGCGAGGGTCGCGCGGGGTCATATCTTCAGCGTGCGTCGCAGGACGGCGCCGTTTGTAACGCCGACGTATGCGGCACTCACCGGACATCCATCCCGCGCGGTTTGAGTGCGCACGGTCCGTCGGGCACACTGAACTCGATGGTCTTGTCGAGGCGTTGGAAACGAGGACTGTGCGTCGTCGCCGGGAGCATCTGCCTGTTTCCCGCCGTTGCGGC
>CAYGTG010000835.1:0-4219 GCA_964352485.1 uncultured Nannocystaceae bacterium
AGGCGTGAGCGGCTTTTCGACCGTGCTCGTCGCGATCCGCGGCGAGATCGCGGTGCGGGTGCTTCGCACGGCGCAGGCGCTGGGCTATCGCACCGTGGCCGTCTACTCGGACGCCGATGCAGCTGCCCCTCACGCCGCGTTGGCCGATCAGGCCGTGCGCATCGGTCCGGCTCCGGTCGGGAAAAGCTACCTGGACGTCGATGCGATCCTGCGGGCCGCCGAGCAGACCGGGGCCGATGCTGTGCATCCGGGCTATGGCTTTCTCAGCGAGAATGCCGAGTTTGCCCAGCGGTGTGCGGAGGCCGGGCTGACGTTCGTGGGTCCGCCGCCGGAGGCGATCACGCTGATGGGCGACAAGGTCCAGGCCAAGCTCCGGATGATCGCCGCCGAGGTTCCGACCGCGCCAAGCTTCTTGGGTGGTGATGCTTCGCTCGAGGTCCTCGTCGCCGAAGCGGAGGCGCTCGGGCTCCCGCTCTTGGTCAAGGCCAGCGCCGGCGGCGGTGGGCGAGGCATGCGAAAAGTGACCGAGCCCTCGCAGCTGGCCGGGGCGATCGCCTCCGCCCAGGCTGAGGCGGCTTCGGCATTCGGCAATCCGCACGTATTTCTCGAGCGGCTGATCACCGGAGCGCGGCACGTCGAGGTGCAGGTGTTCGCCGATACGCATGGCAACGTGCTGCATCTGGGAGAGCGGGAGTGCTCCGCCCAGCGTCGTCACCAAAAGGTCGTCGAGGAGGCACCCTCGCCGGTCGTCGATGATGCTCTGCGGGCGAAGATGGGGGAGGCGGCGGTCGCTGCGGCCCGGGCCATCGGGTACGTGGGAGCGGGCACGGTCGAGTTTCTGCTCGACGATGAGGGCGATTTCTACTTCCTGGAGATGAACACCCGTCTGCAGGTCGAGCACCCGGTCACCGAGTGTGTCACCGGCCTCGACCTGGTGGCGTGGCAGCTCGACGTCGCCGCCGGAAAACCGCTGCCGATCACCCAGGACGAGCTCCGGATGGACGGACACGCCATCGAGGTGCGGCTGTACGCCGAGGACCCCTACGCGGGCTTCTTGCCGCAGACCGGCCCCATCGTGCGCTTTGACCCCGCGCCCGGAATCCGCGTCGATTCGGGGATCCGCAGCGGTGGGGAGGTCTCCGCGTTTTACGACCCCATGTTGGCCAAGCTGATCGCGCACGGCCGCGATCGCGACGAGGCGCTCCGAAAGCTGCGTCGCGGACTCCGCGACACGGTGTTCTTGGGTCCGATCACCAACCTCGTGTTCTTGCAGGAATTGCTGGACGACCCCGACATGGTCGCCGGGACGATCAAGACCGATACGCTGGACGCTCGATTCGCGCAGACGCCCGAGCGGCCGGCGATGAGGGACGAGTCCTGGGCACTGGCCGCGCTGGTGATGGCCAGAGCGCACGGCATCGACCCTGCGCTCGGTGATGGGCAGGCGTGGCGGAGCAGCGGCGTGCTCAGGACGCCAATCACCCTGCGGTGCGGCGGCGAGCTGCGGGAGGTCTCGGTGGTGCTGCAGGACCGAGACTGCGCTGCGGTCAGTCTCGGGGAGCAGACACTCGAGCTTCGTGTCGTGGCCGACGCAGGAGGGCGCTTACGCTTCGAGCGAGGCGGGGTGCAGCAGGACGCGGTCTACGCGGTCGACCGCACGCGCGCCTGGGTCAGCATCGCGGGCGTGTCCCATGCGTTCGAGGAGCCGGACCTGCGGGTCGAGGCGGCGGAGTCTAGCGATGGCACCGTGCGCTCTCCGCTGTCGGGCACGGTCATGACGGTGCAGATCGAAGAGGGTGCGAGCGTGACCCGCGGGCAGCTGCTCGTCACGCTCGAGGCGATGAAGATGGAGCACCGCATCGAAGCACCGGTGGACGGCATCGCGCAAGAGGTGACGGTGAGACCCGGAGACCAGGTGGCCGGCGAAGAGATGCTGCTGCGAATCCACAGCGAGGAAACACAACGATGAGCGACAAAGCCGTGGTGACATGTGCCCTGACGGGGGTGCTGACCAATCCCAAACAACACCCAGTGCCCGTCACGGTGGAGCAGATGGCGGCCGCCGCAAAGGAGGCCTTCGATGCCGGTGCCAGCGTCATGCACGTGCACTATCGAAGGCAAGAGGACGGCATGGGCCACCTCCCGACGTGGGACCCGGAGGTCTGCGGGGCGATCACCGATGCCATTCGTGCCGCGTGTCCGGGCGTCATCATCAATATGAGCACCGGTGTCATCGGCCCCGATGTTTCGGCTCCCCTGGCCGCGATGCCCAGGGTCAACCCGGAGATCGCCGCCTGCAACGCGGGGACCCTCAACTACCTCAAGACCCGTCGCGACGGTTCGTGGGCGTGGCCGCCGATGGTCTTCGACAACCCCGTCTCCAAGGTTCAGGAGATGCTCGATGCCATGAAGCCACTCGGCGCGAAGCCGGAGTTCGAGTGCTTCGACACCGGCATCGTCCGCTCGGTGGGCTTGTTCGTCGAGAACGGCATGGCCGAGCATCCGCACTACAACTTCGTGATGGGCGTTGCCTCGGGCATGCCCGCCGACCCGGATCTGTTGCCGCTGCTGCTGCGCTACATCAAGCCTGGGAGCACGTGGGAAGTCACCGCGATCGGGCGCGCCGACATCTGGCCGCTTCACCAAAAGACGGCGGAACTCGGCGGCGCGCTGCGAACGGGGGTCGAGGACACCTTCTTCCTTCCGGACGCAGAGCGGACCTCGGGGAATGGTCCCCTGATCGAGGCCATCGTCGAGTGTGCTCGCAACGCGGGCCGCGAGATTGCATCGCCGCAGGAGGCGCGCGCGCTGCTGAAGCTGCGCGCCGCGTGAGCACGAGGCTTGCTGCGAAGCGTCACTCGCTTGCGCGGCTGACCACGGAGCGCAGCAGTGCCTCGAGTGCCTCGGGCTCGGGCTCGAGCCGCGAAGGAGCGCCTCGGCCCAGCGTCTCGAGGCGCCGCCTCAGCCTTGCTCGCGCCCTCTCCACCTGCGTTCGGACCGTGCTCGGGTTGCCGTCGCGAGCCGTCGCGATGTCGAAGCTCGACATGTCTTCCCAGTAGCTGAGAATGAGCAGGTTTTGGTCTCGCTGCGGCAATGAGGCCAATGCGCGGAGCAACAGCATCTGCCTTCGGTTTCGGGCAACAAGGGTCGAGAGCCCCGTCGTGGGCGCGGGGTCGATCTCGGCCTCCGGCTCCGTGTGCCTCAGGGCGCGGAGGTACATCGCAAGCTGCCGGCGTGCGACCCCGAGCAAGAAGGCGGGGAAGGCCGAGAGGTCACGGATGTCCTGGACCCGCTCGATGCACGCCAGGAAGGTTCGTTGGGTCAGGTCTTGGGACGCCCAGCTCGCGTTGAGCTCGAAGTAGCGGGAGACGGTTGGGTAGTGTCGTGAAAGCAGGTGCTGTGCCGCTGCGTGATCCCCTGTGCGCCAACGCCGCAAAAGCTCGGCGGAAGAGGGCTGAGCCTTCACAGCCCGAGCATAGCCCGGCATGAGGGGTCAGCCTGCGACGTCCAGGTGCCCCGAAAGAAAACTGAGACAGTCTGAGCACTGCTCGCAACCAAGGGGTGCAATGGAGTCAAAGCGCTTCGTCTGGATCCGCCTCGCCGGAATCTGTGTGGTCCTCTCCGGCTGTACTTCGGGTAACGCGGACGACCCCGTGAGCTTCGGAACCGGGGGGCAGAGCACTACGACACCGCAGGAGACCGGCGACGACCCCGCCTCTGGCTCAGGCTCGAGCACCGCGTCGTCTTCAGCGGAGAGTACCGGCGTCACCGACCCGTCGACGAGCGGCACCGGCGATGGCCAGAGCGTGGAAACGGATGGAGGCGAGAGCACGGGCGCGCTCGAGCCGGTGACCGACTGCGGGGACGCGAACATCTCGACCTCGGCCCTGGGCTGGGTGGCGGGGGAGGACGTCAGCGAACCGCTGGGCATGCTGCTCGCCAGCCTCCAAGTTGGCGACGTCGTGTGCCTGGAGGAACTCTATGACGTTCGGCCCCAAGGACAACCATTCCAGGTCCCCGACGGCGTGACGCTGACGGCCCAGGCCGGCGCGGGTCTTCGAGTGCTGGACGTCGTCGAGATCCCTCAACAAGGCATGTTCAACCTCGGCAACGACGTGACGCTCTCCAATCTGACCGTCGTCGACGAAGGCGAGTTGTTTGGAGACTGTAGTGGCTCACGCTTTGCCGTGGAGTTTGTCTCGGGCTACTTCCGGGACTT
>CAYGTG010000836.1:0-1361 GCA_964352485.1 uncultured Nannocystaceae bacterium
CGCTTGCCGAGGGGCGGGGGGGCGAGACGGGGTCCGTCCGCGCGGTCGAGGCCGAGCGCGGCACCGGGATCTACACAGCGCGCGGCCACGACGCTTCAGCCCAGGCTCGGGGGAGTCCAGAGTCTGTCGAGGACAAGCCACCACCGGCGTCGATTAAAGAGCCCGGCGAACTCACTGAGCGTGAGCAGGCAGAGCTCGAAGAGCTGAAGGCCACAGATGCGGAGGTTCGGCGGCGCGAACAAGCACACGCCGCCCGCGGGGGTTCCTACGCCTCCGGTCCGCAATACAAGTACGAGACTGGCCCCGACGGACGGCGCTACGTCGTGGAGGGCAGCGTGTCGATCGACGTGGCGAAGGTGGAAGGAGACGTGAAGGCCACCCTTCGAAAGATGGAGACGGTCATCGGTGCTGCGAGCGCACCGACCAACCCCTCGGCGCAAGACCGCGCGGTCGCCCGAGCCGCACGTGCCCTCGCGCTCGAAGCACGCGCCGAGTTGACTGCGCAGGCGGTTGGGCGCGAGGACCCGCGAACCGACGAAGCATCAGCCGCGACCGAGGCGCAGCCCCTGGAAGAAGGCGAGGAGTCCGCCGCAGCGACGAGACCGCTCAGGCCGCGTCTGCAGCCACCCCTGCGGGACAGACTCCGGGCGTACAGAGCGACGGGGCCGCCTTCGGAGTAGCGAGGTCGGTGGGTGTCTTCGCCACCCCAACGGCCCTGTGTTCACGGGTGTTGCTCTTCAACCGGGCTCGAGCACGAACGGATACGTCACGATGACAATCCCACCACCGGTCGGCGAGGGGAACTTCCAGCGCTTCGCTGCGCCCGCGATGCAGGTGCCAACATCCTTGTCGCTCAGCGTCGTGCTGGAGATGGATGAGGCCGTGACCTCGCCATCGCTGCCGATCGTGAAGTCAACCACGACCTTGCCTTCGAGCGTCGGGTCCTTACTCAGCGCCTTGCTGTAGCAGCTGCGGACCTCGTTGATGTGGGCTCGGACAATGCGGCGAATGATGTCCTTGTCCAAGGACCCCTTCACCGTCGCCTTGGCCTGGCGGACCCGGGGCACCTTCTTGCCACCGCTCCCCTTCCCGATCAGGCCGGCGTTCCCCAGTCCGATCGGCCCCTCGCCGGTGCCACCACCACCGCGCCCGGTTCCGGAGAGGCCCAGCCCGCCGACCCCAAACGCTTCACCGACCTCTGTTCCGGTCAGGCCTCCCCAGACGTCTTCATCGTCGGCGGTCGCGAACGCGCTGCCGAAGGGACTCGCGAGGTCGTCTCCGCTCCCGGCGGACATCACACCCAGGAGGCCTGCGTGCTTCGCCAGGGCCTCGACGTCCGCGCGTCGATCGTTCTCCAAGCG
>CAYGTG010000836.1:1371-4213 GCA_964352485.1 uncultured Nannocystaceae bacterium
CGTCTCAGGACCGCTGCCCCAGTCGCGCAAACACGGTCACGAGCACGCTGGCCGGGGTGTCGGGCGCCACGTCGACAAACAGCGAGACGGGCTCGGTCCGTGCGTCGGCGATCGCGAACGCCTTCGCGTCGAGGGCCGCAAAGTCGTAGGGCGCGGCGATGTGTTCGACCTCTCCCGAAGGGCTCGACACGTGAAAGCCCGCGGCATCGATGCGCAGACCGGCGTGCCCCGGGGTGGCTCGCGAAGGAGAGAAGAACGGGACGAAGGCGTATTCGACGAGCTCCGTGTGTGCGACCAGCCCCAGAGCATCGATCTTCGCCTCTCTGCTGAGCGCGGCGATACGAATCAGGGTCGCGCTGGGGATACTTGAGTCCGCCGAGATCGCGAGGGTGACCGTCGCGTCGTCCCCGAGGGTCTCCCGCTCGGCGAGCAGCGCCTCGCGCAATTTCGCGGTCACCGGATCGTCGGCCTCCCCCTCGGGCCGAGCCGCAAAACTCCCCTTGTCGAGCGGCAACGCGCGAACGCCTTCGATGCGGAGTTCGTTCGCCGTGACCTCCACCGAAATGGAGTCCGGCGGAACCGGAGGCATCGCGCCCATCACCATCGGCAGCTTTTGATCCGGGCTAGACCACCGCTTGTGATCGCGAAGCAATAGCGCTCTGGCGACCATCGCCGCGTCGTCCGAAGCCACGCCTTGGGTCTCGAGCCATGCCTTGGCCGCGAACGGGACGACAGAACTGGGACCCACCGCGAGCCAAGCACCACGCTCGATGAGCCCCGTGCTGCCCAGACCGCATCGGTCGAACATCGCGGCCGGCCGCTCGCTCGGCTTCATGGGACCCAGCGCGCTCGAGAGCGCCTCCGCGTTTGGGCACGTCGTGTCCAGGAGGTCGAAGGCCTTTACGGCCGCTTCGAACCGAGCGCCGCGCTTCGCGTCGGGCTCCGTCGCGTCGAGGAACGCCACGTACGAAGGCGGGACGTCGCACGCAGCCTTCAGACCGTCGGCCACCTTCGACTTGCGCTCGCGAGGCGAGGCGTCCGCCAAGACTTCGGCCAGGCTCCGAACCTCGGCAACCCGACACGCCGACTCGATCGCCTCCTTCGAGGCCGTAGGCGCGACCGGATCAGCCTTGACGTCGTTGTCGGCGCCCGCCCCATCGCAAGCCGCAAGGAGACACACCGCGGGGAGGAGCCGGACCAAGCGCAACATGGCGCGAGTATACGAGGCTCGAGCCGACGCTCGGAAAAGCAAGCACCATGCTCATAGAACAAAGCCCGGGCCCTGGTTCGGGTCGGCCCACGAAGAAGCCCCACGCTCCTGGTCGGAGGCGGGGCTTGGGCAGCGTTGTGTGTGTGTCGCTTCAGCTGCAGCCGCTGGTGGCTCCGCAGGCGATGCACTTGAGGCATGAGCCGTTGCGGACGAGCGTGAAGCTCTGGCAGGCCGTGCATGCGTCGCCTTCGTAGCCTTGCATGCGCGCCTTCTGTACCTTGGCGCTCAGCTCGGCCGCGGCCTGCTTCTCCGCTCCACGCTTGGCCTGACGGCTCTCGACCACACCGCTTGCCGCCGTGGCGGCAGCACTCACGGAACGGTCTTCAAATTCGATCTTCGCTTTGCTGTCGGCGAGGAAACCAGCGCTCGCCGGCAAGGCGGCCTCGAGCTTGAGGGGCCCCGGGGTGACGTGATGCTCTTCGACGACCTCTTCGGCGTAGTCAACACCGCGGACCATGCCATCATCGGCGGGCGCATCCGACTGGCGGTCACCGCCGCCGGTCGTATCGGGCTCGAGGTCTTCGGGGGCGACGTGGGCCAGGTCGTGACGGCCCAGATAGCTGACGGCCAGCTCGCGGAAGATGTAGTCGATGATGCTGGTGCACATCTTGATGCTCGGGTGACCGTGCACCATTCCGTTGGGCTCGAAGCGCGTGAAGGTGAACGCCTCGACGTACTCCTCGAGCGGCACGCCGTACTGCATGCCCAAGCTGATGGCGATGGCGTAGCAGTTCATCAAGCTGCGGAAGGCGGCGCCCTCCTTGTGCATGTCGATGAAGATCTCACCCAGCGTTCCATCGCTGTACTCGCCGGTGTGGATGTAGACCTTGTGGCCGCCGATGACGGCCTTTTGGGTGTAGCCCCCGCGACGGTCGGGCATCGAGCGGCGCTTCTTGAGGTAGCGCGTGACGACCTTTTCGGTGACCTTCTCGATGACCTGCGGCTGTGATGTCGCCGCGATCGGTGCCTCGACGTAGTCCTCTTCATCGAGGTCGTCCGAGACTTCGTCCAACAGCGAAGCGGACAGCGGCTGGCTGAGCTTGGAACCGTCGCGGTACAGGGCGATGGCTTTGATCGCCAGCTGCCAGGACTGCTTGTACACGTCCTCGACCTCGGTCACGGTCGCGGTGTTGGGCATGTTGATCGTCTTGGAGATCGCCCCCGAGAGGAAAGGCTGAGCCGCAGCCATCATGTGCACGTGGGCCATCGCCGCGATGAAGCGCTTGCCGTAGCGGCCGCACTTGTTCGCGCAGTCGAACACCTCGAGGTGCTCATCCTTGATGTGCGGGGCCCCCTCGATGGTCATCGTGCCGCAGACATAGTCGTTGGCGAGCCGCACGTCGTCGCCGGTGAAGCCGAGCTCGCCCAACATGTTGAAGTTGGGGTCGCCAAGCTGCTCTTCCGTGAAGCCGAGCGTGTCCTTGCAGAACTCGTCGCCAAGGGTCCAGCGGTTGAACACAAAGCCGATTTCGAAGGCGGATGCCAGCTCCGACTCGATCTTCTCGAGGACCCCGGCGGTGAAGCCTTTGGCCTTGAGGTGCTCTGAGATCATCAGGGCGCCGGCGGGCACGC
>CAYGTG010000837.1:0-4212 GCA_964352485.1 uncultured Nannocystaceae bacterium
CGAGCTGCCGTCGAGGGCCACGCTGACGACCGTCGCCTCGAACGCGCCTGCGCCCGAGGTGATGCTGGTCCCTGCGATCAACAACCGGTTCGCGGACTCGACTAGCAGTGGCTCTCCGGTGACGAGGATCTGGTCCCCATCGGGCGTTGCCACCGCGGGGACGCGCACCTCCCAATCGAGGGTGGAGAGATCGGCCGAGACCCGCGCCGCACGAAGACCGAAGGCGTTCTCGGTCTCGTCGAGCGTCGAGGTGGCGACGTAGACGCTGCCGTCCTCGCCAAGCTGCACACCGCCTCCGGGCGCGAACGCCAGGCCACCGGCCGCCAGCAGGTCGGTGGCGACGTGGACGATGTTCGCGCCGATGACGTCGACCTGGAGCGACACGGTCTCGCTGTCGGCGGACTGATCGGCATCGTCGTAGGCCAGGGCATGAAAGTCGATGGAGGCGTTGTCGAGGCTGGTGAGCAAGACCTCGGCCGCATAGGGGGCCGCATCGTCGGTCGCGAAGAGTTCGCCATCCCGAAGGAACTCGACCCGGTCGATCGATCCGTCGTCACTCGCCTCAGCTTCGAGCACAACCAGATCCGCCCCCGTGAGCGGCTCGGGGCGGGCCTGCCCTGCGACGGTGAGGGTGACCACGGGAGGCTCATCCGCAGGCGGGCCGGTGGTGGTGCTCGCCTCGGCAACCTCAGTCGTGCTCGTGCTCGAGGGATCGCTGGCGGTGCTCGGATCCCCGATGCTCGAAGAGGTGGCCCCGGTGAGGGTCCCGGTGGCGTCGACCGACGTCGAGGCGGCGCCGTCGGTGTCGGTCTCCAGACCCGGGCGCCCGCTGTCGTCGCCGCACGCGACGAACACAACGCCCGCCACCGAGAGGACCCCGAAGGAACGCCTGCACAGAAGAGCCATGCACAAACCGTCGCATACCGCCGGGGCCCGGACCAATGAGATTTGGACGAGCCGGCTCACTCCGGGTCGGACTCAGTTCAGGAGCATTTTCGGAATGCGGCCGTCCCCGAGCAAACGTGCGCAGAGATCGGCCGCAAATTCGCTGAGCACCTCGACGCGGGCATCGGCGTCGGCGGAATCGAGCGTGGCCTGCTGCATCGTCAGCATGCTCGAGTGCTGACTCGACGCGCTCGACGATGTGAGCCCAAGCGTGGGAAGGATGGCCGCGACCGCGTACGAGAGCACCCGCGGGTCCGGAATGCGCAGCACCGAGTCGACCAGCTGGGCATCGTCAGGCCTCAGCGTAGAGCAGATGCGCTCAAGCTGCGCCTTGAGCACATCGAGCTCTGATCCCGGACCCGGCATGCCCTCCTCGAGCAGCTCGCACTCGACGAGACGGAAGTCTTGCTCCGGTGGAAGCTCGCGGATCTTCCGCAGACGCCGGGCTCCGGCCAGTCGAATGAATCGTCGGCCGTCGGGCAGGCGCTGGTGCGAGGTCAGGCGACCGACGCCGAACACGGACTCGATCTCGGGCCGCGCCTCGTAGTCGTTCTCGTAGCCGGGCCGAAGCAGCGGCACCCCGATGTACTGGCTGCCCTCAAGCGCGTGGTCCACCAGCTCGAGGTAGCGCGGCTCGAAGACGTTGAGCGGGAGCACCATCCCAGGCAGCAGCACCGCGTTGGGGAGCGGGAAGATCGGCACTGCGCTCAGCAGCTCGGCCCCGAGGCCTTCGTCGTCATCCAGCATCCGAGGGTCAGCCTAGATCGAAACGGCTCCGGGGCGAGCGTCCCCCCACAGAACGCCCGTCTTCGACGTCACAGGGGGGTCAAACGGCGCGGTTGCTGTACACGACGGCACTGCGCGCCCACACGCTGTCGTCCCCGGGCTCGACGCGCAGGCGGTTGACCGCGCCGTAGCCCTGCTCAAAGCGCACGTAGCCCTGCGGCCCCAGTCCGGCCGCGGCGGCGAGGACCAGGCGGGCCACGGTGTTGTGCACATAGAGCACGATGTCTCCCTCGCGACCGAGCCCCTCGCGCACGACCGCTTCGACCGCCGGCAGCGCCCGCGCGGCCACCTCTCGGACGGTCTCGCCGCCCTGCGGAAACGCGAAGTCGAGCATGTCGGCATAGGAACGACCCGCCAGCTCCGGCATGCGCTGCAACGCCTCGGCCATCGGCACGCCCTCCAGCACGCCCAAGTGCATCTCGCGGAGCGCAGCGTCGGTTCGGACCGACAGGTTGTGCCTGGCCGCGATCGCCTCGGCCCCGGTCGTGCAGCGGGTCAGGTCGCTGCTGACAACCATCCCCACCGGCCTGCCGGCGAAGAAGTCAGCCTGCGCCAACACGTGTCCGTGCCCGCGCTCGGAGAGACCCACGTCGAGTTGGCCATAAAAGAGCGTGCGGTCCTCGGGCTCTCCGTGGCGCAACACGTACAGCGCCTGGGACGTCACGCGAACAACCCGTCCTGAAGCGCAACGCGGGTGCGCAGTTCGCCTCGAAACGAGGAGGTCACGACCGAGGTGCTGTGCCGCTGCTCGGGGATCCGCAGGCACATGTGCTCGCCCTTCATCACGCACCCCGCCCCACGAGCGCCGAGGTGTTCCATCAATGCATCGACCACGTCATTGCACGCGCGCTCCTGAAGCGTGAGCCGTGCGGTGAAACAGCGGACCAGGTCGGCGAGCCGGCCAAACCCCAAGAGCCCGTCCGCCGGAAGGTACGCGACACTGGCGGTCCCCTGATACGGCAGCAGGTGGTGCGGGCACATGCCCTGAAACGGGATGTCGCGGACCACGACCAGCTCGGTCTGCGCCTCCCCGCGCACGAGATCACCGAGAATCTCCGAGGGCTGCATTGCGTAGCCACTCAAGAAGGCCGACTGCCACAGCTTCGAGACCCGAGCGGGCGTCCCTTCCAGGTCCTTGTGGGTGGCATCGAGACCGCACGCATCGATCAGCGCGCGCACGGCTTCCTGCAGGGCGGCGTCGACGTCCTCGGCCATCGCTTGCTCATACCACGCCCCGCGGCGAGCTCACTCGTCCGCCAGGACGTCTTCGAACGGCGAGCCGGTGCGACCGAGTTCTTTGGTGCGCCAGATCTGACGGAATGGACGGGGCAGCGACCCCAGCTCCGGGAGACGCTCGCAGCCCTCGCACGAGACGCGGAGCTGCACCGCCGTGCACGTGCCGCAGATCGAGAGCAGCGCGGCGGTCTCCCCGAACTCGTCGCGCAGCCGCTGGAGCAGCTCGAGCTTCCGGTGCAGCGCTTCGATCTGCTGATCGAGAAGCGTGCGCAGCGACGCGGTCGCGTCGGCGTCGCTCGCGGCCGAGTCGCGCATCTGCAGCAGCGCGGTCACGTCCTCGAGGGACCACCCGGCCTCGCGGAGGACGATGACAAACTCGAGGCGCTCCAGCTCGGCGGGGGCGAACTGTCGATGTCCTCCCGCGGTTCGCTCGGCGGTGAGCAGCCCCTGACGCTCGTAGTAGCGGACGGTCCGCGGCGTGCAGCCGGCACCGTCCGTCATGTCGCCGAGCGACAGCCTGTGTTTGGGAGCAGACACGGAGGTTTCGACGCTGGCGCACCCGGGCCGTGGTGTCAATCGAGCGCCGCGCCCGTATCATGCGACGATGACTCGCAGGCCCCTCGCGCTGGTCACCGGCGGCGCCGTTCGGGTGGGCCGCGGCATCGTCATGGCGCTGATCGAGTCGGGCTACCGGGTCTGGGTCCACTGTCACCACTCGCAAACCGAGGCGGACGCGCTCGCGAACGAGCATCCGGATGCGATCGCGGGCGTGCACTCGGCAGATCTGCTCGACGCCGACGCCCGGCAAGAGCTCGCGTCGATGGTCGGCCCGTGCCTCGATCTGCTCGTCAACAATGCGGCCTCGTTCGAGCGCGGCGCCTTCGCCGACCGCAGCGACGACGACCTCCGCCGGGTCCTGGAGCTCAACCTCGTCGCGCCCCTGTCGCTGCTGCGCGCCTGCCTACCGGCCCTTCGCGCCGCACCGGCCGCCTCGGTAGTGAACATCGTCGACCTCAGCGCCCGCAATCCCTGGACCGGCCTGCTGGACCACAGCATCGCCAAGTCCGGCCTCGAAACGGCGACACGAGGCCTGGCGGCCGAGCTGGCACCCCTGCGCATCAACGCAGTGGCCCCCGGAACGGTCGCCTGGCCCGCCGACGGCCGGGCGCCGCCGGGGTCGCAAGCCCGGGCCCGACTCTTGTCTCGAATCCCTCGGGGGCAGATCGGCAGCCCACAAGACGTCGC
>CAYGTG010000838.1:0-4204 GCA_964352485.1 uncultured Nannocystaceae bacterium
CGGGCGCGATCAAGCTGTCCAAAGTCGCTTGCGCGGAGGCGGCGTGCTCCTGGACCCCTCCCCGTTCGTGCCCACCGAAGCACATCCCAACTTAGAAGCGTGGATCGAGGCGATGCGACCCGAGCTCGGCGACGACTTCGGCGTCATGGCACCGCACCTCGAATGCGCGTCGTGGGACGCGCTGGACCGCCTGCAGGCCCTGCTCGCACCGACCTTGGCCCGGACCGGTCCCCGCAGCTATCGCTACAACGCGTTCTTCGGCGACTACCGGCGAACCCCGTTCGGGTTTCACCTCGACCCGCATCAAGAGTGCGTCTTTCAGTTCGTCTTGGAGGGCGAACGGCGCGGCTCGTTCTGGGAAGGGCTGACGCTGAACTCCGAAGACGCGGCGTGGATCGAGGACCCGAATGGCCGGGTCGCTCCCACGCGACGCGCTGAGCTGACCGTCGACGCCCGCCCCGGCGACATCGTGTTCTGGCCCGGCACCCACGTGCATGGGTTCGAGGCCGACGGACCCTCCATGGGCCTGAGTCTCGTCATCGACCGGACCTCCCCCCGCCCTCGCCCCGACGTCGTTGCGGGCCTGGAAGTTGCCACGCTCGGCGGACGCGCTGGCCTGCCCATGGTCGACGGGAGCATCGACGTCCCCCCCTCTGAAGTACTCACCCGTCGTCCGCACGCCCAGCTCGCGTTCGAATGCCACGATGACGATCTCATCGTCGGCGTCTGCGGCCGCACCTTCGACTGGCCCGACCGCGGAAGCCAGCCTGCCGCGACCCGGCTTCTCACCGCGCTGCAGGGGTGCGAGAGCACCTCGGCGGACGCGCTGTCCCGAGAGTTCGGCGACAAGAGCCTCGCGCGCGAGGACATCGCCGGCGTGCTCTCGATGCTCGCAGGGCTGGGCTTCTTCAGCCGCGCCTGAGCTGGGGCGCCACGAGGGGGCTTCGCCCGCATGCGGCATCAGAATCGGCCGACCAGGGCGCCGCCGGTCGGCGTGAGGACGACGCTCGCCGATAGACGTCCCGTGCTCCAGTGCTTCGGTCTGAGCTTCCCCTCGCGAAAGACAAGCCCGCCGGCGACCAGCAAGGAGACACCGAGCCCGGCACCGACGACACCGCTGAGCAGCGCGGAGCGGTTGGCTTGCTCACCGTTCCTCCGCCACGTCCCGATGTCGGCGTCGAGCTGCAGGCACCGCAGGGTCGAGGACGCACCGCAATTGGCCGCCCCTTGCTCCGCCTGCGCCTCCGAGAGCCTGCTCGAGAAGTCCCGCCCGCGAGCGGAAAAGTAGATCGCGACGGCACCACCAAGCACGACGCTCGCGCCACCGGCGGCCATCGCCACGACGCCGCCCTGTCGCCAGGTCGCGCCCGGATCGTCACCGACCACGGTCGGCTCGGGCACGGGCAAGCGAAGAACGGCTGGCGAAGGCGGCGACGCACCGAGGGTCGCCTCTGCCTCGGCTTCGGCTTCGGTCAGCGCCGCGGCCATCTGCGCTGCGCACGCTCGGATGGCACCGGCCAAGACGACCTGAGCATCGCTGCCCTCGGCCGTCGCATCGAGAATCTGCTCGTACTCGCGCACCGCCTCGGGACAGCGACCGAGCCTGTTCAGCGTCTGCGCATAGGCGTACCGCGTGTTCGGGTCGTCGAGCAGCTCTAAGGATGCGGCGAGGGGAGGCAGCGCAGCTTCGAACTCTCCCGCCTCAAACCGGTCGACACCAGCATTGTACAGCGCCTCCGCCTCCAGGTCCGCCGCGCTCGAGGGCGCTGGCCCAGGCTCCGCCGAGCCCGTGGGAAGGGGGGCCAACGCGCTGGAGACTGCAAGAAAACCAGCGACCGGCAGGGCCAGCAGCATACCCGGACGATACCAGGGTCGGCGCACGACCGCAGAGCCCCGAGATTCCAATCAGCGACGCGCGCAACTCGCTCCGACCTTGACCGTGAGCGCCTCACCCGGCTGGGACTTCAAAGCCCACGCCCGTTCGCTCGCCCAGCGGTGCCAACAGCGGTCGCCCACCGTGTTTGCGGGCGACGTCCGCCACAAACGCCAACCCCAACCCGGTTTGGGCCTTCTGACCGTGGCCCGGGGCGAACGGCTCGAACAGGTGCGGCACCTCCGTGGGTTGGATCCCTGGTCCGTCATCCCGCACCATCACGGCCACGACGTCCTCGCGCTCCTGTACGTGGACCTCGACGACCGTATTCGGAGGCGCAAACCTCAATGCGTTGTCGACCAGATTCTCGAGCGCCTGCTCGAAGAGCATTGCGTCGATGGGCGCCACCGGATCGCGCTCGCCAATTCGTCGCAGGACGATGCGGGATTCGACGGCGCGCGCTCCCATCCGGGCGAGCACCGCATCGATGCGCTCGGCGATCCGATGCTCCTGGCGATGCAAGGGCGAGGACCGCAGGCTCTCGAAGTCGAGTAACCGGGTCGCGAGGTTGCCCAGGTGCAGCGCCTGCCCCCGGGCCATCCGAAGCGCATCTCGCAGTTGTTCGGCATCGCGGGGCTTTCTCAGCGCGAGCTCAACCTCGGTTCGCAGCACGGAGATCGGTGTCTTGAGCTGATGCGCCGCGTTGGCCAAGAAGCGTTCCTGCGCCTCGTTGTACTCGGCGAGCGTCGCGGCGGCATCCTGGAGCACATCTCCAAGCTCGGTGAGTTCGTCGTTGCCTTCCCGGCGAACCTCACGCGTGAGCTTGCCCTGACGAATCGCCGGGGCCCAACGGCGCAGCGCGTGCACCCGTCCGACGATGGCGCGCCCCTGTTGGTACAGCACAGCCATGAGCACGAGCCACACCGCGGCCACGGTCCCGAGCACCGCGCGATAGAAGGTTCGCATCGTGGCATCGATGGGCTGCAGCGATGTGGTGAGGAGCATCGTGTAGTCGCCCTCATGACGCACGAGCCGAATCGTCAGCGCCCGGGTTCCTCCATCCAGACTCGCAAGCCGCATGCGTTCGGGCTCGCCGGCCGCCTCGACCCACCCGACCCCCTCGGGAAGATTGGGCGGTGTTTCCAGCGTCGAAAGCACAACGTGTCCGTCGGAATTGAAGACCGTCGTGTCGGGGGCGAAGGCGGCGACCTCGTCGGCGAGGCTCGAGCTCAGCATGTGCAGGTGTGGGCGGCCCTGCGGTCCGTCGAACATGCTGACCGACTCCACCGCAGCCTGCGCCATGAGACGCTGGTCCACATCGTCGAGGAGTGAGCGGCGAAATAGATGACCTGCGATCGCGACCGCGAGCAGCACCCCGACCAGAGGCAGAAACCCACCCAGCAGCACCAGCCGCGGCACGAGTTTCACGGATTCTCCTTCGCGTCGACAACGAGTCGGTACCCCGCACCGCGTATCGTCGAGATCGAAACCCTCTGTGCCTGCAGCTCCCGAAGTTTGGCCCGCAGGTAGCCGATATAGACATCGACAACATTGGCTTCGCCGTCGAAGTGGGGCCCCCAGACCGTGCCGATGAGCTCGCTGCGGGACACGACGTCCCCGGCCCGGTCTTGCAATAGGCGAAGCACCTGAAACTCGCGCCCGGTGAGGTCCAACGTTTTCTCGCCGCGGCTGAGTTCGCGGCGGACTCGGGAAAACTCGACATCGCCCAGCGAGACGACCCCCGCCGCGGAACCCGACGCCCGGCGGTGCAGCGCCTCGAGACGAGCCACGAATTCCTCGAAGTCGAACGGCTTGACCAGGTAGTCGTCCGCCCCCGTGCGGAGCCCGAGCACCTTTTCGCCCGCGGTGCCCCGTGCCGTGAGCATCAAGACCGGCGTCGTCATTCCCTGCGCGCGCCACGTCCGGAGCAAAGAGAGACCATCGATATCCGGAAGCCCCCAATCGAGAACGATCACATCGTAGTCGGCGTAGCCCACCAGTTCTCGTGCATCGGCGCCCGAGCCCCCGACGTCCACGGTGTGCCCGTCCTCGGTCAGACCTCGATGGAGCAGCTCACTCATCCGCGGCTCGTCCTCGATCACCAGCACTCGCACGACGTGTCCTCCAGCGGCTCGCCAAGCGCAGCGCGGCGGCCCTCAAGGTTGGGAGTACCACGAGGGTTAGCGTGGTCGAAGAGATGAGACCACCCACGACGACCGTCGCGAGAGGACGCTGCACCTCGGACCCAACGCCGGTCGCCAACGCCATGGGCAGGAAGCCCAGACCGGCGACCATCGCGGTCATCGAGACCGCCCGGGTCCGGGCCCGGGT
>CAYGTG010000839.1:0-4197 GCA_964352485.1 uncultured Nannocystaceae bacterium
GGAGGGGACGAGGACCCCCCCTCCGAATCGCGGTGGTGGCGGGCGAGTGTCGCCGCATTCAAGACCCTTCGGGGCCAGGTCGTCCCGCGCGCCCCGGAGTTTGAGGTTCGAGCGTCGCGACGGCTGTACCTCCTGGGCGCGTACGTATCCCGGCGGTTCTTCATCGAGGATCGCTGCGCCGGCATGGCGGCCATCCTCACCCTGCACACGCTGCTCTCTGCGGTCCCGATCATCGGCACCGCGCTGCTCGTCGTCGGGCTGATGGACGAGACCTCCGGCCGGCGGCTGCTCAGCGACCTGTTCCGCTCCTTGGTGCCCGAGGGAGCTCGCGCGAACGAGATGGCCGAGGGTGCGCTCGCGCTCGCGGAGAACGTCACCATCGGCAACCTTGGAGCCTGGGGTTTCTTGGTCACGCTCGTGATCGCGTTCGTCTTGTTTCAAACGCTCGAGCGCACGTTCAACCGGATCTGGCGGGTCAACCGACGTCGGTCGCTGCTGATCAAGTTCACGATGTTCTACACGCTGGCCACCCTCGGTCCGCTGCTCATCCTGTACAGCGTGGCCCACCCGCTGGTGCCGGGTCTGGACTCGGCCCTCGGCGTTCCGTGGCTGACCAGCACGCTCGGGCTGATTGCGCTGAACCGATTCCTGCCCAACACCGCGGTGCACTGGGGTGGCGCGGTCCTGGCGGGAATCGTCTCCGCGGCCCTGCTGGAGGTCGCAAAGCTCGGCTTTGGCATCTACGCCACGCGCTTCGCCTTGGTCACCTACGAAGGCCTGTATGGCCCTTTGGCCGTGCTTCCGATCCTGCTGGTGTGGTCGTACCTGTCGTGGATGGTGGTGCTCCTCGGCGCACAGATCGCCTTCGTGAAGCAGCACAGCCGCTCGATTGCGCTGATGGGCTACCTCAACCGATACGTGCTCGACCGGCTCGCGATCCAGCAGCCCTCAGGACGGACCGCGGCGCGCTTGATGCTCGCGATCGCCGACCACTTCTCCCGACGCGACGCGGGCCTGAGCGAGGACGTCCTCGCCGAGCGTTTCGGTCTCAGCCTCGACGTCGTCCAAGAGTCTCTGACCCGGCTGCAGCGGGCCGGCCTGATCCTCGAAGCCGATGGCGATGGTCGGCGATGGGTGCCTGGGCGTCCCCTCGAGCAAA
This sequence comes from uncultured Nannocystaceae bacterium, assembly GCA_964352485.1. Lineage (GTDB taxonomy): Bacteria > Myxococcota_A > Polyangia > Nannocystales > Nannocystaceae > CAJXVA01. Next base: position 1,160 of record CAYGTG010000839.1, read on the forward strand.
TCACGGTGGTCGAAGTCATCGAGCTGTTCGACCGCGACCACGCCCGAAACCCTCGCAGTGACCGCCTCGGTGAGGTGTGGGCGAAGCTCGATGCCTCCCGCGAATCCCTGATCGGATCGCTCAGCTACGCTCAGCTGAGCCAATCGCGGCGGTCTTCGGCCGACCCCGAAACCACCGAGTACTGAACTTCGAAGTACGCGGCCATCACCAGCGCGTCCGTCTCCGAAGGCGTCGCTCCCGACTCATCGACGGCGTCTTGCAGCGCCTCGAATAGGTCCCACATCGACAGCGTCGATGGCCGCACGATCGGGGTCCCGACCATCGGCCGATCGTTGGCGGCAGGCTGGTCGACAGAGACGACGACCGGGAACTCGAGCAGTGCGGCGGGGAGGGACACATCCGGCCCATCGTCCGCATGGGCCACACCTTGAGGGCTTTGGGACCGAAAAGGCCGAACCCGGCCGGAGGGTGTCCTACACGGCGTCCGAGGTGCTGTCGAAGTGGAAGCCCTCGACGATCATCGGCGGTACCACGTCGGTGCGGTCGACCGTTCCGCCCGCGCGAACCGCAGCGCCCATCGCCGACACCTTGGTCAGCAGCGTCAGCGGGCTGTCGTTGTAGCGCATGTTCTTGACCGGCCGCACGATCTTGCCGCCTTCGATCCAAAACGTGCCGTCTCGGGTGAGGCCCGTCGCCAGGATCGACCGCGGCTGGAGCATTCGGTTGTACCAAAAGCGGCTGACCAAGACGCCCTTGTCGACCTTGGCGATGAGCGCGTCGAGCGAACCGGTCCCGCCGCCGAGGTGAAGAGAAGACGGCATGGGGCGCACGGAAACCCCAGTCTTGCTCGACCAGTAGCGACTCGAACGAAGGGCACGCAGCACACCCGCTTGGATCCAGGTGACCTTGGGCTGCGGATCGCCGCCGCCGGTCATGATCGATGCGGGGTCCTTGGCATCGGTGGGATCGGAGCTCAGCGTGATCGACGAGTCGAACAGCGCCTGTCCGACCTTGGTGTCGCCCTCCCCGGCCGAGAAGAAGCTGCGCCCCTCGAACGCCTTTCGGTGCGACATCTCGGCGATCAAGAAGCCGAGGAGATCGGAGACCGCTTGGGGGGCAAGCACGACGGTGTAGTCGCCGGGGTCGAGTCCTGTGGGGTCTTTGCTTCGAAGCGACCACAGCGCAGCCTCGGAGGCCAAGGCGGCGCCATCGACCGTGTCGGCCGCAAACCCGACACGGGCAGCTTTGGCACTGCCGGTGCCGTCGGAGGTGCGGGCGGTCGTGCTGGCCAGCATTCGCGTCTCGCGGCTGTAGCCGAACAAGCCCGCTCGGTCGCCCGCCGCGATGCTCTGGTCTCGGTGCGAGAGAATGCCCGACATCTCCAGACCCTGCCCTTTGCCCGTCTCGATGATCGCTTTGACGATTGGGGTCCGGGCAGAGGCCTTCATCGTGGAGACCTTGCGATCGAACGCAGAGGACGAGAGATACGTCGTCTTGCCGCGAGGCGGCATGTGCTCGGGATCGACCGGCGAGAGCGCGGCCATGCTCTCGGCCTGCTTGACCAGCTTGGCCAGCCCCGCTTTGGAGGTGTCGTTGCCGCTCGCGGTCGCCTTACGGTGGTCGCGGGTCACGGCGGTGACCGACACGTTGAGCGTCTCGATATCACCACTGGTGGTCGGCATCGATGCACCCCAGCGTGCATTGCCGCCTCGGGTCGCGTTGACTGAAACACGCACGTCGCCGAGTGACGCCTGATCGAGAGCCTGGTTGATAATCGTCTTGGCTTGATTCTCGCGAAGGCTCATTGGCCACCTCCGGTGTTCACGATGTTGGCCTCGAACCGGGCGGGTGGGCACCCGTGGCTGACGGCGTTGGACTGCATGGGTTGTCCCTTGCCGTCGCCGAACGTCCCGCCCAAGCGGTAGGTCCCCTTCCCGCCGATCATGTCGCACGACTTCCAGAAGTCGACGGTGTTCGCTTGGTAGGCAACATCGCGCAGAGGCCGGGTGATCCGGCCGCGCTTGACCTCCCAGAACATCTGCCCGGAGAACTGGAAGTTGTAGCGCTGCTGGTCGATGGACCAGCTGCCGCGCCCCGAGATGAGCACGCCGTCTTCGGTGGCGCCGACGAGGTCTTCGGTGGTGTAGCCCTCGGTGCCCGGCTGCAGGCTGACGTTGGGCATCCGCTGAAACGCCACCCCGGAGTAGCGCTGGCCGTAGCTGCAGCCACGACTGGTCGTCTCTGACGCCCAGCCGGCCTGGTCCCTCGTGGTCTGCCAACCGACGAAGGTGCCGTCGCGCACGATGTCCCAGCGTCCTGGCTGTACGCCATCGTCGTCCCAGCCGGTGGTCGCGAGGCCGCCCGGTTGGGTCCGATCCGCGACGAGGTTGACCCCCTTGGCGGCGATCTTCCGCGTGCCGGCGTCTTCAGGTCGCAGGAAGCTGGTGCCGGCCATGTCGGCCTCAAGCCCCATCGCGCGATCGAGCTCGGTCGGGTGTCCGATGCTCTCGTGAATGGTCAGCCACAGGTTGCTCGGCGCGAGGATCACGTTTCGCGTGCCGGGCTTGACCGCCGCGGCGTGGAGCTTGCGCAGCGCGTCTTGGGCGACCTGCGGCGCGCTGCCGACCAAGTCCAGCCCCGCGACGTACTCCCAGCCCGCCTGCATCCCGGCGGCCTCGAGGTCGCGGCTGGCGAAGCGACCCAACCGGCGGCTCACCGCGGACGCAGACAGCCGCGGAGCCAGTCGGTAGGTGATCTGATGGACCTGTGCCCCCTCGCTGCTCACGAAGCCGCGATCCTCCCCGACGATCGAGACCCCGGCGGACGCGTGCGCAACCCCGGGCTTGTCCAGCACGGCCTTGGCCGCGTCGACCAGCAGGGCCGCCTTGTCGGCGAGCGAAACCTCGAACGGGTCGACCTCGAACGGGGACACCCACGTACCCGTCGCGACCGGCGCGGCCGCCCACTCCACGGGAGGTTGGCCCAAGCTCTTGAGCAACGCGCCGCTGCGCTTGGCAGCATCGACGGCGGTCTTGGCG
>CAYGTG010000840.1:0-470 GCA_964352485.1 uncultured Nannocystaceae bacterium
GTCCAGGCCCCGCTGTGGTCAGTGCCGCGAGCCTGCGCGGCGATGTGCTCACCTTCGTTGCGTCGATGTTCGTCGGTATGGCGATGGTGTTCCTCTACGACCGTAGGCGCCCCACCCACTAGGAGACCCTGTGATGTCCTTGCTCCGCCGCATCGTTCCCGCTGCCACGTGGCTTCGATCCTACGAGCGAGCCAACCTTCGCTTGGACTTGTCCGCTGGCCTCACCACGGCGGTCATGCTCATTCCGCAAGGGATGGCGTACGCGATGCTGGCGGGGTTGCCCCCGATCGTCGGTCTGTATGCATCGACGATCCCGATCATTCTCTACGCGCTGTTCGGCACGTCGCGGGAGCTGGCGGTCGGCCCTGTAGCGATGGATTCGCTGCTCGTCGCGACGGCGCTCACGCCGTAGGCCGCCGCCGGAAGTGACGCGTACATCGGCTAAGCGGTGTAGCTCGCCATGTAGCTCG